>NZ_JBOBHU010000018.1:0-116357 GCF_050587665.1 Rhizobium sp. Nf11,1
TCGCTCGCTGGCGAGCGGCCGGCCTGAGCGCCACCGTCATTGCCGAGAAGCTCGGCCGGCATCGCTCGACGATTTTCCGCGAGCTCAAGCGGAATGCTTTTGAAGACCGGCAGATGCCGGATCTGAACGGCTACTATTGCGTGACTGCCCACGAGATGGCGCGTGAGCGCCGAGCCAAGCTGCGCAAGCTCGCCCGGTTTTCCCATGTGCGCCAATCCGTGATCGAACGGATCATCCATGGCTGGTCGCCACAGCAAATCGCCGGCAGCATGCGGCTGGAGCGCCATCCAATCTGCGTCAGTTATGAGACGATCTACAAGTTCGCCTATTCCGCAGACGGTCAGGCCATCAAACTGTGGCGGCACCTGCCGGAGCGTCGTGCGAGACGCAGACCGCGGCATGCCCGCCGGCGTCACGGTCGCCGCTTCAGCCCGGAACTCAACATCCTTCACCGTCCTGACACTGTCGCCGAGCGCAAGCAGTTCGGCCATTGGGAGTGCGATCTCATTCAGTTTCGCAAGAAGTTCGGCAAGGCTAACGTGACCTCACACCGCAAAGTTAAAGTGTCCTGTTTCTGCAAAGTAAGAGTGTCACTCTCCCCGGGTTTTGATGAGCTGGGAGACAAGCGGATGGGACTGATTGCGATGCGCGGTGTGTGCCCTGCAAAAATCTAGGTATCCATGCATCCGGACGGACGATATTCGAACCGTATTGGTCGGTTTAGCGTTGCCTTAAAGAAACTGTGCAAGGATACGCTCTTACCACCACACCGGCGAGCTGATGAAGTTTCGAAAAAACCCAGAGATAGCGCGCAGCCGCGCGGGCTGCCTAACCGGCCATGTAAGCGCCTTCGCGCCAGCGGTATTTGCGGCCATTATCGCGGCCATCGTCGTCTGGGTGGCAACGAATTGGCGGCTGGAGCGCGCTCTCGCCGATGAACGTTCGATTGTCGCCGGTGAGCTTGCCACGATATCATCTCGGCTGCAGACGAATCTGAATAGCAATGTGAAACTGTTACAAGGGCTGGCGGCGGGTATCTCCGTCGATCCCGCAATGGGTCAGAACGGATTTTCGAAACTTGCAGCACGGATCCTGCAGCCTGATTCACAATTGCGAAGCTTCGCCGCAGCGCCTGACATGGTGGTCAGTTGGGTCTATCCGGAAAAAGGAAATGAAAGAGCCATCGGGCTCGACTACCGGAAGAACGAGAAGCAACGGGCTGCCGCGATGCTGGCGCGCAACACCCACAACATCGTCTTGACTGGCCCGGTGGAGCTTGTCCAAGGCGGAATGGCTTTCGTGGTCAGGTGTCCTGTCTATATCACCGACGGAAATAGCCAGATATTTTGGGGCCTTCTTTCCGGAATCATAGATATTCCAAAGCTTTATGGAGATAGCGGTCTTCGTTCGACCGATCTTGAGATTGCCATCAGCACCGAACCGGAGCCGGAATCGCCCAAACAAGTGTTTCTCGGCGACCTGGAGACCTTTCAAAGAAAGCCGGTCGTCGCGAACGTGGATATGACCTACGGCCGATGGACCCTCGCCGCGCGTCCGAAGCATGGATGGGGCCAAAATAACGGGATCGGCGCCTTCGAGTTCTATGCAAGTTTATTGGCCTTCTGTGTCGTTGCCCCCATCGTCTGGGTCGGCTTTCTGACCAGATCGCGCCAAAGAACCATCGAAAAACTTCGCCTGCACAAGAAGAAGCTCGTTCGCGCGCGGCAGCGCCTGGAATACCTGTCACTGCACGACGCACTGACGGGACTTCCCAATCGACGATTCGTCGACCAGATGATCTCGCAGCCGCCGCGGCCGGCTCCGCACGATTGCCTGATCCTCATCCATATCGACCTTGACCGGTTTAAAGAGATCAACGACACGAAGGGCCATGCCGGCGGTGACATCGTCCTCCAGGCCACGGCTTTGCGGCTCGCCGATTTGGCCGGTCCGAACGACGTCGCGGCTCGCATCGGTGGAGACGAGTTCATTTTCGCCAGCTGGAGCGCCAATCCTGAGCCTAAAGCAACCGAATTGGCCAAGCAGATTGTCGACGCGCTTCAGCGCAACATTTTTATCGATGGAGCAGCCTATGTGGTCGGAGCAAGCGTCGGGGTCGCCTGGGAGGCTGAACCTTCTCGGCAGGACCTCGGCCAGTTGCTCCTGAATGCCGATCTGGCGCTCTACGAGGCGAAGAAGGCGGGTCGCGGTCGCGCCGCTATCTTCACCGAAGAGCTTCGAAGCGCCGCAGTCCATTCGAAAGAACTGGCGGATGAATTCAACCAAGCGCTCGAACGCGACGAGTTCGTCGCGTTCTTCCAGCCGCAGTTCGACGCAACCACATTGGCGGTCGCAGGCGTCGAAGCCCTCGCCCGCTGGGATCATCCGCGAAGAGGTCTGCTCGGCCCCACCGAGTTTCTTGATGCTGCGGAACGGCTCGGGCGTAGCGGCGACATGGATAGACTGATCCTGCAAAAGGCACTCTTCGAGCTGACGAGATGGGACGGCTTGGGACTGCAAATCCCCCGGGTCTCGGTCAATATATCCGCGCGCCGACTGGCGCAGGCAAATCTGCTTGCCGAGCTTTCGGCCCTTCCCGTAGTGAGGGGCCGCCTGTGTTTCGAGCTGCTTGAAACAATCTCCTTCGATGAGCTTCAGCCTGCTCTCAATGAGGTGATTCCAGCCATCAAGGCGCTCGGCATAGAAATCGAAATCGACGATTTCGGCACTGAACATGCCAGTATCGTCAGCTTGCTTCGATTTGAACCCCGAAGGCTCAAGATCGATCGAGAGATTGTCAAGCCGATCCTCGCCTCTCCTTCTCAACGCCGTCTGGTCTCCTCGATCATCGAAATCGGCCGATCACAGAACATCGACATCGTTGCCGAAGGCGTGGAGACAATGGAGCACGCGAAGATCCTGAAAGATCTCGGCTGCCATCTGCTGCAAGGTTACGCACTGGCGCGGCCAATGACCTCGGAGCAGCTGATCGAATTTTGCCGTCAGCCGCATAGAGGAACCGCAAAGGCAGGCCGCTAGGTTGGCCGTCGGCTGTTTGTGCTTGCGGGTCTTCGTAAGCAGGTTCATTCTTATCCCCATTGAGAAGCCGCCGGCAGCGGCCGATGTCGCTGTCGCACATGGGGTTTTCGTGAGATGCCTGCGATGGAATGCGCCGGCTGCGGTTTCGACATTCAGAGCGGTTTTGCTTTCTGTCCGCGATGCGGCGCAAGGCAACCCCTGTCCTGCGCGGCCTGCGGTTATCCATGTCAGCCTGATTTTGCCTTTTGCCCGAGATGCGGCGCGTCGATCTCAGGCAAAGCCCAGCCGGCCGCGAAGCCGGCCATCGAGACGGCACCGGCTGAATCCGATGGCGATGCCGACCGTCGGCCGGTGACGGTGCTCTTTGCCGATCTCTGCGGCTTCACGACGTTGAGCGAGCAGATCGACCCCGAAATCATGCGGGTGCTGCAGAACGAATTGTTCGAAGAGATGACCCGGGCGGTGGAAGCCTATGGCGGCTTCGTCGACAAATTTGTCGGCGATGCACTGCTGGCGCTGTTCGGGGCGCCGGTCGCCCATGAGGACGATCCGGTGCGGGCGCTTGGCGCCGCACTTGATATGATCGATCGGGCCGCTGCGGTCGACAAGCGCTGGCAGTCGCGTGCGGGCGTGCCGCTGCGCTTGCATATCGGCATCAATAGCGGCCCTGTGGTCACTGGCGGCTTCGGCGCCGCCAGTACAAAATCCTATTCCGTGACCGGCGACACGGTGAACACCGCACAACGGCTGCAATCCATGGCCGGCGAAAACGATATTCTCGTTGGTCCGCTGACCTACCGTCTCACCCGCCACGCCTTTGCCTTCGACAGCCTCGGCGCGCAAACCCTGCGAGGTAAGGTTGGAAACGTCCTCGTGCATCGGCTGACCGGACTGCTGGAAGCGCCGCATACGGCACGCGGGCTCGAAAGTTTCGGCCTTCAGGCGCCGATGGTCGGTCGGGACGCGGAATTGTCGCGCCTGTTGACCTGCCTCGATCTTGCCTGTGGCGGCGCCGCGCAGCTTGTCCGCCTGATCGGCGAAGCGGGCATCGGCAAATCGCGTCTGGCCAGCGAATTCGTCGGGATCGCCGGCAACACGGACCGTTTTCCTGGGCTTGCTATCCGCAGAGCCACCTGCTCTCCCCTCGGCGAACAATCCTACGGCACGCTCGCCGCGGTCGTGCGGAGCGCCTATGGAATCGGCGAGCGGGACGATCCCGACAGGACACGGCAACTGCTGACAACGGGATTCCGTGCCCTCGATCTCGGGCCTGACGACGTCGCGGCGCTTTTGCCGCTCTTTTTCCATGTTCTCGGCCTCGGCGATCCCGATGGCGCGCTCCGGCACATCGAACCGGAACAATTGCGTCGCCAGATCTTCTATGCGGTCCGAACCATCTTCGAGCGGCGGCTGGCACAAGGCCCTCTCCTGCTTGTGATCGAGGATCTCCACTGGGCGGATGCCGCCTCACTGGAAGTGCTGCGTTTCATGATGGACCGGCTGGAGCGCAGCCGACTGATGCTGCTTGCGATTTACCGGCCGACGTCGCAGACGGATCCGCTGAACTCCGATCGCGTCAGCGTCACTGTTCAGCGTCTCGGCCCCCTCTTCGCTGCCGATGGGCAGAAGCTGCTTGCCGCCTTTTTTGGCGAGGGTCACGGCAAGTTGCCGGCGCCAATGCGCAAGCGCATCCTCGAGCGCGCCGGCGGCAATCCGCTGTTTATCGAAGAAATCCTGCGCGGCCTGATCGACATGGGCGCGCTGCACAATGACGGGCAGCGCTGGCATGTCGCAGCCGAAGACGCGGATGTCGATATACCGGTCAATTTGCAAGCCCTGTTGCTTGCCCGCGTCGACAGGTTACCGCAGGAGATCAGACGTCTGGCGCAGGAGGCTGCCGTCGTCGGCCCGAAGTTCGATACCGCCCTGCTCCGCACCGTCGCGACCGATCCGGCCGGCATCGATGCAGCGCTGGATTATCTCTGCGATGCCAATATCATCGAGGAGTTGCGTGGACCGGACGCCGAGACAGCGCCGGGCTATCGCTTCAGCCAGACCTTGATGCACGATGTCATCTACCACAATCTGCTGCTGCAACGCCGCATGGAGCTTCACCGACGGATCGGCCGGGCGCTGGAACGCC
The DNA here is from genome assembly GCF_050587665.1 of Rhizobium sp. Nf11,1. Taxonomy (NCBI): domain Bacteria; kingdom Pseudomonadati; phylum Pseudomonadota; class Alphaproteobacteria; order Hyphomicrobiales; family Rhizobiaceae; genus Rhizobium; species Rhizobium sp. Nf11,1. The sequence continues at coordinate 5,183 of NZ_JBOBHU010000018.1, forward strand.
AATATGGCGTGGCGCCGGATCGAGCAGAGCATCTGGCGCAGCTCGGCCATCATTTCAGCCTGACCACCGAAAAGGCCAAGGGGGCCAGCTATCTCATGGCGGCCGGCGATATGGCGCGCAAGATATACGCCAATGACGATGCCATGCGTCTTTACCGACAGGCTCTTGCTGCCTTCGCCGACGAGCAGGAGGCGCCGCCGGAGCAATTGGCACTGTTGGAGCGCCTTGGCGATCTCTGCGGTCCTGCCGGCCGGCGTGAGGCCGCCCTGAACCATTATCAGCGAGCACTCGCGATCCACCGCGCGAAAGATGATCGGATCGCCGCTGCGAGGATCTTGCGCAAGATCAGCCGCCTGCATCTCGATGCGGGACGCCGCGATCAGGCGGAGGCCCATTGTGCCGAAGCCGAAACGATGATCGCGCCGATCGATGCGCCGGTCGAACATGCCCATCTCCTGCAAGAACGCGGCCACCTTGCCTTCCGCACCGGCGACCAGGCTGCTGCTGCCGAATGGGCGACACAGGCGCTGCAATGCCTGCAAACACTGCCGATCGATGGAACGACCGAGGCCGGACGGGAGGCAGCGCGGGCGATGGCAGAGGCGCTGAACACCAAAGGTGCAGCACTCGCGCGTCTCGGACGCCGCCGTGATGCCGTGCAGGAAGTGGAGCGCAGCCTCTCGGTCGCCGAAAAGGCCGATCTGCAAAGCGCCGCCTGCCGCGCCTATTCCAACCTCGGCGTTCTCTACACGATCGTCGATCCGGCCAACGCCATCAGGATCTGCCGACGCGGATTGGAGGTCGCCACCCGCATCGGCGATCTCGGCTTCCAGGCGCGTCTTCTCGCCAATCTCGCGGTCTCCTGCTGCACCTTCACCGATCGCTGTGGAGCCGAGGGCGTGCCGGCGGCGGAGAAGGCGGTCGAAATCGACCGGGCGCTCGATCAGCGCGACCATCTGTCCGTACCGCTGATCGTACTCGGGCAGATACACCAATGCCATGGACAGCCAAACCTAGCTCGTAAGTATTACGAGGAAGCCCTTGAGGTGGCGAAGGAAATTGACGAGCCGCAACTGCTCTTTCCGTGTTATGATGGCTTGGCGACACTGAGCCTTGAACATGACGACATGGATGAAGCGGAACGGTATTTCGCGCTGGCGCAGGATGTGTGCATCCGCCACAAGCTTGACCCCGGCACATTCGTCGTCTTGCCGTTTCTCGACTGAAGGCTTCGCATCTCACTCGTCGCTCTGCATCAATTCGCCAAAGCGATTCAGAGACATAAAGGGAGGAACTAACAATGCAGGAGAACCACGCCGATAAACCATTACAGCCTGGGGATCGCGCGCCCAACGTGGTGCTGGATGCGATCACCCGCCATGGCAAGATCGCCATCGATGATTTTCGCGGTCAGAAGCCGGTGCTCGTCGGCTTGTTTCGCGGCCTGCACTGCCCCTTCTGCCGCCGGCAGATCGCCGCCATGGCCGAACTCACCGATGCGCTGCAGGAAAAAGGCATCGATAGCCTCACGGTCGTCAATACTCCGATCGAGCGAGCGCGCCTCTATTTCCGCTACCACCCGCTTCCCAATTTGCTCGCGGCCTCCGACCCCGAACGGGTATCGCACAGAGCTTTCGGCTTGCCGAATATCGAGTTCACCGAATCCGAGAACGAATGGCCGTACAAGGTCAGCATGAGCACAATGTCGTCAATGCAGGTCGACATGCCGGGCGAGCTGCCAGAGCCCATGGATGTGATGGCGGCGATGGAATATCTCGACAAGGCCGACGGTTATGAATTCACTGAGGACGACACGCGAATGATCGCCACTGGCCATGGCCAGCTTGTTGGCGAATTCCTGCTCGATCGAGATGGCGTCGTGCGCTGGTGTTTCACGGAAGTCGAGGAAGGTGGCCGCAACTTGTTCGGTGGTCCCGCCCCCCGCGATGTAATGTCGGCGGCTTCGAATATGGCTGTTTGACACCTGTTGTGCTTATTGCGCCCTGAAGCGGGCGTGGCAGGTCGTGCAGGTCTCCAGCATGAGGTGAAAGGCGTGCTCCGCCGGCATTGCCGACAGCTCCTGCTGGCTTCGAACGTGAGTGCCGAGGGGGCCGCCACCCATGGCCTCCCCAGGCGTCATTCGCATGCCGGCGGGCATCGGTCCCGGATTATTCTGGGCGGCGACGTCGAGCGCGACGGCATAGTCGCGCAGGTCGTTTGCCATGCGGTCGAATCGCTCGCGCTCCTCAAGAATGTTCGGCATGGCCTTTGATTGTGGGCTGGCCACCTCGGATGCGAAGTGTTCGGAAAGAACGACGCCGGATCTGTCGCGGATGGTGTCTGCTGCCCATCGGAACTCGGCTGCCTTATAGCTTGCCGGATCCTTGAACATGCCGGAAATTGTCTTTGCCGCCGCGGCCATGGCCTTCATGTCCGCCTGTCGAAGCGCCACGACATCCTCGGCGGCCGGCGACGGGACTGTCGTCAAGAGAGCGGCTCCCACGCCAGGGAGCAGTCCAAAAGTCGCCATGAAAAAGGTCCGTCTCATAGAGCTGCTTCCCAAACCGGCGTGATGCCGCCTCTACGCATATCCCTTCTCATCTGGGCGACAACAGGGCGGACACCCTCCCCGAGGTTCTCGGCAAGGGGCGATGCGGAAGCGTTAACCGCAGCCGAATAATCTGCGGCTTCGATTGGAGTGGATCAATGAAAAGTGGCTATTCGCTCGCTCAGATAGGGCTTCACTGGCTGGTCGCCTTCATGGTGCCGGTGCAGTATCTGACTGGCGGCAGCATCGAGAGAATTCATCATGCAGTCCACATGGGGATGACGCCATCCGCGTGGGATGTCGTCCAGCATCAGCTCCATAACTACGCGGGGGTCGCCATCGGCCTGCTGATGGGTGTGCGGCTCGCACTTCGCATATTTCAACCGCCCGAGCCCACTGCGCCCGGCACATGGACCGGATGGATCGCCACGGCGCTTCATCACGCCTTCTACGCCACAATCATCGGCCAGGCATGCATGGGCGCCGTCGCCAGCTATTTTTGGTTTGGAATCGCACCCTACCACGTTCTGGGGTCGAAGATCATCCTGGCGATGGTGGCGTTGCATCTGGCCGCAGCGGCCTGGCACACACTGGTCGCCCGTGACGAGACGGTCGACCGGATGCTGCTGCCGCACCGGAAGCGGCCGGCAAAAAACATCTAAGTGGCCAGCTTCAACCCCGCTGGATGCGTCATATTAAGGACTCGAATGTCGGCAATTGCTAGGTCCGCGATTGAAAACGGGCTGCATTACCTGTAGCTCTTCGGGAATGGGCAAGATGTACCGAATCACAGTGAGCACGTTGCTCGTGATGATGCGCCTGGTGATCGTCGTATCACTGGCGGGGTACTCGTTGGCGAACGCCAGCGCGGCGATGCATGGCTCACCGTTCCCCGAACCGCAAGTGGCCACCGCAGAGATGATGCAGTCCCATGAAGGCCACGACGTGGCGGCGGCGGGCCATCACGACCATTCGCGCATCGACATGCCCGATGACGATAGAGGTGCGAAGCTCGTCAAGCAGGAATGCTGCAAGGATTTCTGCGGCGGGCTCGGCATCATTTGTGAAGGCGCCGACGTCGGTGGGCCAGTCGTAACCTCGATCCGGCAGTTCGTGGACGACCGCACGACCTACGGCGAACAGCCGCCGCTCCACCGCCCTCCGAATATCTGAATAGAGACGCGCCCGCACTCGATCGGGTCCATTCGGTCGCCGCCTGACTCCGGGCGAGCGCCCGTAGCTATCTCTCATTCGGAAATTTCATAATGAAACCCTCGCTTTTTGTGGTGGGGCTGCCGCTTGTCATCGGCGGCTGCACATCCACGCTTCCTCCCGACGTGGTGGCGTCTTCCGCCACGGTCGAACAGCCGTCGCCGCACCCGGCCGCATATCGGTCACCGGTCTCGGGCTTTGTCGCCAGGCAGCCCGTCGATCCGAAGCCGTGGCGTAGACAAAACGATCTGCAGTCTCCCGCGAAAGGAGACGCCTCATGATCGGCCTCCGAAAATTGACGTCCGTGCTGGCGTTCCCGTTGGTGCTGAGCGGTTGCGTCACGGGCGCTGAATATTCCAGCAAGCAAGCAGGGTTCGCTTCTGTTGCCGACAAGACCGCGATAGCGACGGCAAAGCAAACGGTTTGGATCCAGAACCAGAATCAGGCGCGCTCTGTCGCTGCGGAGGTCAAAAATCTGCTCGCGCGACGGAAAACCCTCGATATCGAGACGGCGGTTCAGATCGCCCTGCTCAACAACAAGGGCCTTCAGGCTGCCTACGCCGATCTCGGCGACAGTGCGGCCGATGCCTGGCAGTCGACGATGTTCGTCAACCCGATAGTCTCGATCGGCGCGACAGGCATTGGCACGCCGGGATTGGAGGCCTTCAAGACCATCGAGGGGATGCTCACGACGAACATCCTGGCGCTTGCGACGAGGAATCGTGACGTGGCGATCGCCGACACCCGCTTCCGCCAGGCGCAACTGACCGCTGCCGTAAAAACGCTACAGGTGGCCGCCGAGACGCGGCGCGCCTGGATCGGGGCGGTGGCCGCCTGGGAGAATGTCGGGCAGCTGCAGCGCGCCCAGGCGACGGCGGACGCCGCCTCCGAACTTGCGGAGAAACTTGGCGAGACCGGTGCGATGACCAAGGGCGCCCAGGCGCGTGAACATGTGTTCGTCGCCGAGCTCGCCGGGGAGACTGCAAAGGCGCGCCTCGCAGCTCGCCTTGCCAAGGAGGAACTCACACGGCTGATGGGTCTCTGGGGGGCCGACCTGGACTACCGGATTCCGAACAGCCTGCCGCCGCTGCCCAAGGCCGTCGTCAGACGCGATACGATCGAAGCCGAGGCTCTGAGGAACCGCATCGATCTTCAGGTCGCGAAGCTCGAGCTGGAGGCAACCGCAAGATCCTACGGGCTCACCGAAGCGACGCGTTATGTAACCGATCTCGAAATCCTGACGGGTTTCGAAACGGAACGGGAAATCGAGGACGAGGAGAAGACCACCAGAACCACAGGCCAAGTCGAGCTGGAGTTCGCGATCCCGATCTTCGACACCGGCAAGGCGCGGATGCGCAAGGCCGAGCTGGCCTATATGCGCGCGGCAAACCAGCTCGCCGAGAAGGCCGTCAACGTTCGTTCGGAAGCACGCTCCGCATACGAGGCGTACCGCTCGAACTACGACATCGCGCGGCACTACCGCAACAATGTCGTGCCGTTGCGCACCAAGGTCGAGGAAGAATCCCTGCTGACCTACAACGGCATGATCACCAACACCTTCGAGCTGCTCACCGACACGCGCGACAAGATCAACTCCATTCTGCTCTCCGTCAACGCCAAGCGCGATTTCTGGCTCGCCGAAGCCAACCTCGCGCCTGCGATCTACGGCGGCGGCGCGACCAACGCGTCGGCAGAGACCGAAGTCGCCGCTGCCTCGGGCAGCAGCGGCGACGGCCATTGAGAAAGGAACCCACCATGTTCAACAGACGACAATTGTTCGGTGCGAGCGCAGCGCTGCTGGCGGCGGGCACATGGACGAAAACCTCGGCGATGGGGCTGCCCGACGCCCCGACAATGGAATCGGCGGACATGCAGCCGCCTCTGCACCCGACTTCCGGCCCGGACTATCAGCCGGTCGTCACCCTCAACGGCTGGACCCTGCCCCACCGGATGAACAACGGCGTCAAGGAGTTCCACCTCGTCGCCGAACCGGTCGAGCGCGAGATGGCGGACGGCATGACCGCCTATCTCTGGGGCTACAACGGCCAGTCGCCGGGGCCAACGATCGAGGCGGTCGAAGGCGACCGCGTCCGCATCTTCGTCACCAATAAGCTGCCGGAGCACACGACGATCCACTGGCACGGCATGATCCTGCCGTCGGGCATGGACGGCGTCGGCGGGCTGACGCAGCCGCACATCCCAGTTGGCAAGACCTATGTCTACGAGTTCGAGCTCGTGAAATCAGGCACTTTCATGTACCACCCGCACTCCGACGAGATGGTGCAGATGGCGATGGGCATGATGGGCTTCTTCGTCGTCCATCCCAAGGACGCGACATTCATGCGGGTCGACCGCGACTTCGTCTTCCTGCTCAACGCCTACGACATCGATCCCGGCTCCTATGTGCCGCGTGTCATGGAAATGACCGATTTCAACATGTGGTGCTGGAACAGCCGCGTGTTTCCGGACATCAGTCCGCTCGTCGTTTCAAGGAACGACAGGGTGCGGGTGCGGGTCGGCAACCTGACGATGACGAACCATCCGATACATATGCATGGCTATGACTTCGAGGTGACATGCACCGATGGCGGCTGGGTGCGACCTGAAGCGCGGTGGCCGGAGGTGAGCGTCGACATCCCTGTCGGCGCCATGCGCGCCTACGAGTTCGACGCCAAGTATCTCGGCGACTGGGCGATCCACTGCCACAAATCGCACCACACGATGAACGCCATGGGCCATGACATCCCGACCTTCATCGGCACTGATAAGTCGAAGGTTGCCGAGAAGATCAGGAAGCTTCAGCCGGACTACATGCCCATGGGCACCAAAGGCATGGCCGACATGGGCGAAATGGAAATGCCCATTCCCGAGAACACCGTCCCGATGATGACCGGCTGGGGGCCGCATGGCCCGATCGAGATGGGCGGCATGTTCTCGGTCGTGAAGGTCCGCGAAGGCATCGAAGCGGACGATTACTCGGATCCGGGCTGGTACGAGAACCCGCCCGGGACGCAGGCCTGGGAGTGGACCGGCGAGCTGCCGGACGCGACCAAGGCCAAGGACGCGAAGACGCAAATCACGCCGAAGCCGACAAACGGCTGAGGCTCAATCTCCCACTTCAAAAGAAGGATGCACGCATGAAGAACTGTGTACTGGCACTGGCGCTCGCAGCGCTCGCAACTCCCGCCTTCGCCTCGGGCAACCATGCCGGTGGTCACGGCGAGAAAATGGCGGTCGGAGAGCCTGGCGACAAGGCTAAAGCGACGCAGACGATCCGCGTCACAATGAAGGAAACCGACGACGGGCAAATGTTGTTCACGCCCGCGGTCTTCAACGTCCGCAAGGGACAGACAGTCAAGATCGCGGTCAAGAACGCCGGCACCGTCGACCACGAATTCGTACTCGATCAAGAAGACAAGATTCTCGAGCACAAGAAGGTCATGGAAAAGTTCCCGGAAATGGAACATGCCGACGCTAACTCCATCCGCCTTCCGGCCGGTCAATCCGGCGAGATCGTCTGGAAATTCACCACCGACGGCGAGTTCAAGTTCGCCTGCCTGATCCCCGGCCACTACGAAGCCGGCATGCACGGCGACGTTACCGTCGCTGGCAAGTAACCCTCAGTAAAAGGAGTCACGAAGATGAAATCCGCAATGATCAAAATCGGCGTTGCCGCCCTGCTTTCAGCCAGCGCGGCCTTCGGTGCGTTCGCCGAGGAATTCACCAAGGGCGTCGTCAACAAGGTCGACGCGAAGGCGAAGAAGGTCACCATCAAGCATGAAGACCTGAAGAACCTCGACATGCCTGCGATGACGATGGTCTTCAGGGTCGAGGACCCGGCTCTGCTCGAAAAGCTCAAGGAAGGATCGAGCATCGAGTTCGTTGCCGAACGCGTGAATGGCAAGCTGACCGTCACCGAAGTAAAATAACGCACTCCCTGTCGCTCGGGTACGTCCGGGCGACAGGGCATCGAGGAGTGGAGACGATGCACAGGAGAAGCTTCATCGCAATGGCGGCGTCCGCCCTTGCGCTTCGTGGCGGAGGGGTCTTCGCCGCCCCAACGGAGAGAATGACGGTCTACAAGGATCCGAACTGCGGTTGCTGTCACGAATGGTCGAAGGCGATGGCTGCGGCGGGATATTCCGTGGACGCCCGCAACACCGACGACCTCGCCGCGGTAAAGGCTCGGCTTGGCGTTCCCGCCGACTTGGAGGGCTGCCACATCGCCGTCATCCGGGAATACTACCTTGAGGGACACGTTCCGCTCGATGCCGTCCAGCGACTGCTGCGGGAGCGCCCGCCGGTCCAGGGACTGGCCGTGCCGGGCATGCCGTCCGGCTCGTTGGGAATGGGCGACGACCCGCAGGCGTCCTACGACGTTTATGCGATCCCATCGGGGATCGGTGCCCCATACGTGTTCATGGAAATCCGCCCGCCGAAGGGCTAATACCTCGATTGATCAAAGCACGCCGTAATGCCGATTAGGAGAGCGGGGCGCTGCAGAGCGCTGACCAGAGATCGTGCTTCCAGTCGGTTCCCGGCCGCGCCGAAATGTCGACCGCATAGTCGGCGGAATTGATCCGGACCATGGCGGGCGAAACGCAGCGCACGCTCGCCTTGTGTCTTCCTCCGTCTTGATAGAGCACAGCCCCGCCACCCTCGAATTCCGACAACGTGATGACGACGTCGAAGTCGAAGGCGGGATCGCGGGACGCAGTTCCCTCCGCGAGACTGAGACTGACCGACTGGCTGCCGCCGAACGAAGCGGTGTGGAATACGGCAAGCTCGGCCGCCGCCGACATCGATGCGGACTGCGCGCAAAGGAGCAAAGTCAGAAGGACACGGCGCATTTACCCCTCCCGTGGTGAATGCATTTCGATCCTATCATATCCTTGGAGGCTTCGCGACAGGGCCTTCGGGGTCGCCTCCGCTATGGCCTCCAGAACGTCTGCATCTCTTCGGGTGTGACCTTGCCGTCCTTGTTGGCGTCTACGCTACCGAAGATCCGCTTGTGGATCGCCGTCACCTCCTCGAAGGACAGCGCGCCATCCCCGTCGGTGTCGGCGATCGCGAACATGATCTTCATCATGGGCCCGCGCATACCCATCGTTGGCATGCCCCCCATCATGCCGGGCTGCATCGGCATGCCCCCGGCCGCGCCAGGCTGCATCATCATGCACTGCATTGGCATCGCATTGCCTTGGCCTTGTCCCATCATGGCGGACTGCATCATGCCTGATCCGCCCGACATTGCCCCCTGGCCTTGCGCGGTCGTGTCCTCCATTCCCGACGGCTCAGTCGCCTGCGCCGAGTCCGCAGGATGGTGGGGATCCGCCCCGCTCGTCTGCGCAAGGGCGAGCTCTGCACTGCCTACGGCAATCGCCGCGGCCAGCAGGATAACATTTGGCATTGTCATTCCCATGTCGTTTCTCCTTTGGTTGGCTCTATCCGCGCCTGCTTTCCGACGCGGGAACAGGATGGAATCGAATATGGCGGCCGGCGGACGAGCCGCTAGGCCACCTGGTCGATCGCCCCACCTTTTGTTTCGAGTTTCGTGAAGCTCGCGGCAAACACGATGACCGCGGAATTGATGATCACGAGGCTTCAACGCCCGTATGCCGATGTGTCAGACATCGTCTTCCTCCGTCTTCGGTTGGCTGGCACCGGTCCCATGACTGGCATGGTCGTGGCGGGAATGGCCGGTATGTCCGCCATGGCCGTGATGCATGAACAGATGCATCAGCGGGCAGGCCAGGATCAGAAGCCAGGGCAGAATGCCGAGGACGTGCACGCGGTGCTCGTAAGCAATGAGCGCCAGAGCGATCGCGGCGAAGGCGATGAAGACGGTGCGGCTGTATGCGCTCCAGGCCGCTGGGGAATGATTGTCGTTCATAACGGTGTCTCGTTCGAAAGGGTTTCGGAAAGGCTTTCACTGAAAATTGCGGCGGTTCATTGCAATCGGTCTTCTATCGATGCCGGCCATTGTCTCAGGCTTCCTGAAGGAGGCCCGCGGATTCGACCGGATAGCGCCGAGGCGCAATCCGGCATCCTCAGACCGGGAAACGAGGAGGGCCTAGCGTGGGAGGAGATGCCAGGCCGCTGCCGGTCTGATTGCCCCACGCGACAGGAAGAAAGGAATTTTGGGCTGCCTGAGCTTCATTACGGTCCGGCAATGCAAAAACCGCATGGCACCGAGCAGCAGGCCTTGTGGTCGGGTGCTGCTTGAGAGCCGGTCTGACGCGAAGCATGGGCATCGTTGTAGAGGGGGGAGCGTTCGAACTGCTCTTGCACCGAACGGTCATGGCATTGCATCGCTTGCACGCCGGACGCCGGCACGAAAAGAAGCGCCAGCGCGACCAGGACGGCCTGCAATGCGTTCATCCAATCGAAACAGCAGCGGTCGGCGCCCATCTCTCCGGCTCCGTTACCCCGTTCAGCCGAAACGTCGACTGATGAAATTAAAGATAGCCGCAATCAACGCACCCGCATAGCCGCCGAAGATGAGGCTTTGAACGATGCCGAGTGCCAAACTTCGAACGTCGAAACCGGTCAGCCCCAGGTAGAACTGCAGCCATGGCCTATGTAGACCCCATTCCGGGGCGATGAAACCGAGCAGCATGCACAGCAGGAATGAGATGGTGGCGAAGGCGGCGAGCGTCGCGCCGAGCACCGGCACGGAGACATGCGCCGACATCGCCGGGGAACTTGCAGGTTGAGCATGAAGAACAGTGTTTGCCATCGAGCGATCCTCCGACCGGCCGCCGTTGCAGCCGTACGACAGCGCGATCATCTACCCGCTCACCGCAAACTTCCTTGATGCAAATCAAATACGAAGGCGATCCAACTCTGAGGACTCGCCTGGCCTTTGAAACCCTAGTGTAAGCGACATGGGTTAAGGGAGACCGGCCTTGCGGTAGCCATCGACGAAATGCTGAAGGGTTGCCGCATCGCGGAAAGGCTCCGTCGTCGCCCAGTGACCGATTGAAAAATGCGGGTTGGCGACGAGAAACAGTTCCGCTTCGGCACGCGCCTCGTCGAGCCGGCCGAGCTGGGCCAGGCTCGCCGCCAGGAACCGGCGCGAGCTTGTGCGATAAGTCTCATCCCGCCGCAGCGTCTCGATAGCGGCCTCGTATTTCCCCGCCGCATACTGTGCCTGGCCGAGCGCCAGACAATACCAACTTGCCGGAAACGGGTTTAGCCGGAATGCCTTGCCGATATAGTCTAGCCCCTCGTCGATCCGCCCTGCGAGGACCGAGATGTCGGATAATGCGGCAAAGGTGTCCGCCTCATTCGGGTCGAGTTCGATCGCCTTGGCGAATTGCGCATCCGCTTCGGCGAAATCGCGTGCATAAGCAAGCAGATAAGCGAGGACCCAACGGCAGCCAGCATCGTTCGGATCGATCGCAACAGCCTTGCGCGCCAGTTCCAGAGCAGCGCCGCGGGTCGATTCCGTCGGTCCGCCGCTATGAACCCATCCCATCCAGTGGTTCACGGCAAGCCAGCGATAGGCTTCGGCATAGTCGGGCTCGAGGGCGACAGCGCGCGTCAGCATCAAATGCGCTTCCTCGGCGGCCTGCGGGGAATCATCCATGAGCTTGCGCGCCCGCACGCAGAGATCATAGGCCTCGAGGTTTTTCGGCCGATTTCGCGGCGGCGGCGCGCGCAGCCGGCCGAGCAGCGCTTCGACGATCCTGGCCGTCACCTCGTCCTGAACCGCAAAGATATCGTCCAAGCTGCGGTCGAAACGTTCCGCCCAGAGATGATCGCCGCTGACCGCGTCAATCAGCTTGGCGTTGACGCGCACGCGCCCAGCGGCACGCCTTGCGCTGCCCTCGAGCAGGTAGCGCACACCGAGCTCCTCGGCGATCCTCTGCACGTCGATCGCCTTGCCCTTGTATGCGAAGACGGAGTTGCGGGCGATGACGAACAGCCCGGGCATCCTGGAGAGATCGGTGATCAGGTCCTCCGTCAGCCCGTCCACGAAGGATTCCTGCTCGCGGTCGCTGCCGATATTCAGAAAGGGCAGGACAGCAATCGACGGCTTGTCAGGCAGCAGCAAGGTCTTTCGCTTCATGCCGCTGAGTCGATGCACGGCTCCCGTGAAGCGATAGCCAACGCGCGGAACCGTTGCAATCCATTCGCCGCCGCCGGTGGACGGGCCGAGCAGCTTGCGCAGCTGCGCGATCTGGACGGTGAGGTTGCCTTCCTCGACCGCGATGCCTGGCCAGGCCGCGTCCATCAGCTCGGCCTTGGCGACGATGTCGCCGGCTCGCCCGACAAGCGCCGCAAGCAGCTTCAGCCCGCGGTGGCTCACGGCAACGGGATCATCGTTCCGAAGGAGCGTTCCCGCATCCGGATCAAGCACGAACGGACCAAAGGCAAAGCGCGATCCCTGCATGAAGCGGATCTATAGTCCGTTTGGAAGTTTTTGAGAACGTTTTGGCGAGGCTTAATTACGCCGCTCCCCTTATTCCGCAGGATTTCATCCTCTTTCAGGCCAGGCTGCGCCCTTCAGACCATACCGACTGACGAGGATATCAGCATGACGAGTGCAAGCACGACATCACCGCAAGAGGATCAGCTCCCACGGGCCGCGATGGCGGGCATCATTGCGACGGTCACGGTGTTTGCCGTGGCGCAGGGACTGACCTATCCGCTGCTGAGCTTTATCCTGGAACGGCAGGGGCTGACGTCAGGGCTCATCGGCCTGTCGGCAGCGACGACGCCGCTGGGTTTCATCTTATCGGCGCCCGTCATTCCGGCGCTTTCGCGACGCGTCGGCGGGGCGCGGCTTGCTATCCTCTGTTCGATCCTGGCCGCCCTCATCCTGGTTGCGATTGGTTGGATCCAGCACGCCTGGGTCTGGATGCCGCTGCGCTTCCTGCTCGGCTTCTTTGCCAATCCTCTCTACGTCATCAGCGAAACCTGGCTGATCTCGATCACGCCGGCGGCGCGCCGTGGCCGGATCATGGGTCTCTATTCATCGATCGTTTCGGCTGGTTTCGCCATCGGCCCGCTATCCCTCGGCGTCGTCGGCACGGAAAGTTGGCCGCCCTTCATCATCGGCGTTACGGCCTTTCTTGCCTGCGGCCTGATCGTGCTTGCCGTTGCTTCCCGCCTGCCTGACATGCCTCGCGAAGGCGAGGCAATGTCGGTCGGTGGCTTCTTCGCATTGGCGCCGCTGCTGCTCTTTGCGGTTTTCGCGGCAGCCGCCTTCGAGCAGATCCTGCTTTCGCTGTTCGCGGTCTATGGCGCAGCCCTCGGCAGCGCCGAGGCGCGCATTGCTTCGCTCATCACCTGTTTCGTCGCCGGCAATGCGATGCTGCAGGTCCTGCTCGGGCGCGCGGCCGAACGGTTCGGTGCGACGCGGACGATGTTATTCTGCGTCCTGGCTTGCCTCACCGGCTGCCTGCTGCTGGCGCCGCTCTTTACCACATGGCTCATCTGGCCGCTGGTATTCGTCTGGGGCGGCGTCTCGTTCGGGCTTTACACCACGTCACTGATCCAGCTCGGCGAGCGTTTCACCGGCCGGACCCTGATCGCCGGTAACGCGGCCTTCGCCTTCACATGGGGCATTGGCGGCATGGCGGCCTCACCAGCTGCCGGATCGGCAATGCAGCTGATCGGGCATCACGGGCTCACACTATCACTCGGCCTGCTCAGCACTGTCCTCTCGATACTCCTATTCTCAGATCTGAACAGGACGCGTTAATCCTAAGAGTATGCTTTATGTTTCTGCAATCCGAGTCCGTTGATCCCTGCCCTTGAACAGGCGCATCTCGCAATATATAAGGTGTTATATAACATCTAATCGAAATGGCGAGGTCGGCGTGGTCGAAGATGTGGTCCGAACGCTCGGCTTTCTATGTCTGGGCAGCCGGCTGCGGCGCATCGGCGAACGATTGCAGGCCGACACGCAACAGATCATCGACGAGGCCGAGCTCGGCATTCAAGCCGGTCAGTATCCGTTCCTGGCGGCGATCGACCGGACCGGGCCGCTGACGATCGGCGAACTGGCCCAGTCGGTAGGCATCACCCAACCCGGCGCGACGCGGACGATCGGCCAGCTTCTCGAATCCGGCTTCGTCGACATGCAGCCGGCGCCGGACGATCAGCGCCGCAGACTGGTGTCGCTGACCGACAAGGGACAGGAACTCGTCGATTATTCGAAGGCGACGATCTGGCAGCGCGTCGCGGCTGCTGTTGCGGATCTCTGCGGCGATCTCGACGGACCGATCCTCGAACAGCTCGCGGCCATCGAGGACGGGCTTGCGGAAGCGCCGCTCAAACGCCGGAGCACGGCTGCCGCACCGCGCGTCCTTTCAGACGCCCAAGAGGAGGAAGGATGATGAAACATGTGCTCGACCGGCCGATCTGGAGCGCTCTGCAGACCGCGCACGCCGATATCTCCGAAGGCGGCAGCTACGCGAGGCGATACCCGCCGTCCATTGTCCCCTTCGCCGCCTCCGCGGACGATACGCCGGAAAGCCTCGATGCCCTGGAGAAGCTGCCGTCGCGGGAGGAGCGCATGTTTCTCGTCGAGGTTGGACCAATCGCGGTTCCGCGAGGTCTTGCCATAATCATGGAGGCGCCGGTGACCCAGATGGTTGCCGAGCGGCCTCACGAGAAAATTTCCGATCCCCGCATCGAGCCGCTGACGGAGGCTGATGCCGCCGACATGCTTGATTTGGCAACCCTGACCAAACCGGGCCCATTCACCTTGCGCGCCCAGATGCTTGGCCGCTTCTGGGGGATAAGGCATGAGGGTCGCCTGGTGGCGATGGCGGGTCAGCGCATGCGGCAGCCGGGCTATATCGAGCTCAGCGGCCTTTGTACCCATCCCGATTTCCAAGGAGGCGGCCTCGGTACCCTGCTCTTTCGCTTCGTTGCCGGCGAAATCGGATCCAGCGGCGACGTAGCCTATCTGCACGCCTACGCGGCGAACACATCGGCCATTTCGCTCTATAAGGCGCAGGGCTTCGTGGTTCGGTCGGAAATGAACATGCGCGTGGTCAAACGCCGCCCCTGAAGATTTCCCTGCCCGATCGTCGCAGCGAAGTGTCAGATCACTGTCATCTAAACCCTTTAAAGCGCCGGCAACGAAATTGATTGATGCGAGGCGCTTTCGATGGCGACATTGCAGCAGGTCGCGTTCCGGGCAGGATGTTCGCTGGCGACCGCGAGCAGAGTTCTAAACCGCAACGGGCCAGCCAGCGATCTGATGGTGCGCAAGGTGCGCCGCGCTGCCGCGGAACTCGGCTATCACTCCGCCGGCCGGCTCGGACGCAGGCCGGTGGTCGGCGTTTTAATCCCAAGCATCACCAATCCGGTCTTCGCCTCGTCGCTGTCAAGCATCCAGAACCGCATGCTGGTCGCCGGCCACGGCGTGTTGATCGCACAGTCGAATTACGATCCGGCGCGCGAGGCCGATGCCGTCGCCGCACTTCTGAACGACCGGCCGACCGGGCTGATCCTCACCGTGTGCGATCCGTCGACGAGCGAGGCGCTGCTTTCCGGGCTGCCACCGACCGTGCTTCTCAACAACCTGCCGACGGCGCGGTTTCCGGCGGCTGTCACCGCCGACAATCGCAGTGCCGGCCGCGAGATCACGGCCTTCCTGATAGGCATGGGACATCGGCACATACTGTTTCTCTCCGGCAATTTCGCAGCCTCCGACCGTGCTCGCCTTCGCTATCAGGGCTATCTCGACGCGATGGCCGAGAACGGCCTAACGCCGCATGATGCGATCCAGATCTCCTTCGTCGGCGGCTACGACCAGCTCGATCTCAGCACGGCGATGAATTCGCTTTCGCCGACGGCGATCATCGCGTCCAATGATCTCCTTGCCCTCGGCGTTATCGGCGCGCTGAAACGCGAGGGGATCTCGGTGCCGGAGGATGTTTCGGTCGCGGGCTTCGACGGCATCGCCATCGGCCGGCTGATCGATCCGCCGCTGACAACAATCGAAATGCCGGATGCCAGCATGGGTGCGACAGCCGCCTCACTGCTTCTCGACATGGCGGAGAACGCCGCCCCTGCCCGCCATCTCGACGTCACTTATACGCTGCGCCGCGGCGGCACGGTGCGCGCCATCTGAAATGCCAGGAAAAGCAAGAGGCCGCTACGCACTTGGCGTGGCGGCCCCTACCCTGGGTGGGGAAGCTGATCAGCTGCGCGGCAGCATGCCTTCGACATCGGCGGCCGCGTCGTCAAGCGCTTCCTTCGGATTGGCCGACTGGTCGACGATGCGCGACAGGTTATCGACGATCGTCTGCGTGACCTTGACGCCGTTCGAGCCGGGGAAGGCATACCAGGGGATCATGACCGGCATCTGGCTGAGACCTGCCTGGAACAGCGGGTTCTGCTTGTAGAAATCGCCGAGATATTCGGGCGACTTGGCGGCGAGCTCGTTGTTCGGGACATAACCGGTGCCGGGCACGACGACGGAAGCGCCGTAAGGACCGGCGGCGAATTTGGCGAACTTCCAGGCGGCATCCTGCTTGGCAGCGTCATGCGTCAGGATGACGACAGCGTTGCCGCCTGTGGGAAGGCGGCCGTTAACCGGATCGATCAGCGGGATCTTGGCGGTGCGCAGATCGAATTTGCCGCCGACATTCTTGATGGTGTTGCGCAGTGCGCCCGTCGTCTGGAATTCGAAACCGACCTTGCCTGCAGCGAAAGCCTGCTCGCCGGCGGGCTTGGTGAAGACGGGCATACCTCCTTCCGTTACCAGACGATGCAGGACCTCGACGGCCTTCTGGCCTTCCGGACCGTTGAAGGCGACCTTGCTTTCGTCCTCGCTCAGCATCTTGCCGCCGGCGCCGAAGAGCAGTGCGGAAAACATCCAGTCGTCGCCCTGCCAGCGGAAATCGATGCCGTCGACGCCGTTGCCGAGCGCCTTGATCTTGCCACCGAGCGCGATGACTTCATCCCAGGTCTTCGGCGGATTGTCGGGATTGCCGCCCGCCGCCTTCACCAGATCGGCGTTGTAATACATGATCGGGTTGGAAGTTGCGAAAGCGAGACCGACCTGCTTGCCCTTGACCTGGGCGAGTTTGAGGATCGTGTCGGAGAAGCCCTGCTCGGCCATGTTGCCGTCCTTCTGGACGAGCGGGCTGAGGTCGACGGCGACGTCGCGCTCGTCGAGCATGCGCAGGCGGTTCAGGCCGATGAAGGTGATGTCGGGCATTTCACTGGTGCCGGCCTGGCGAAGGATCGTCTGGATGCCTTCCTCATAGGTCGCGGACGGGCTGGCGAACTGGATCTTGATGTCGGGGTTCTCAGCCATGAACTTCTTCGAGATCGTGTCCATCACGTCCTTGAAGAAGCCCGGCATCGGGTAATGAACCGTCAGTGTCGTCTCTGCATGCGCCGGAAGCGCGATTGCCAAGGATATGGCCGCTGCGGCGAGAAGCTGGGTGATATGTTTCATCGCTCGTTCTCCTGGGTTGAAGCCGGTCAGCCTTTGAGACCGGTCATGGTGATACCCTCGACGAAACGCTTCTGCGCAAGCAGGAAGGCGGCAACGAGGGGAAGGGTAATGATGAGGGTCGCGGCCATCAGCGCGCCGTAATCGTCGCCGGCCTCGGCGGCGCGGAAATACATCAGCCCGAGTGGCGGCGTGGCGTAGTCCTGCTTGCTGATGACGACCAGCGGCCAGTAGAGATCGTTCCAATGCGCGACGACCGAGAAGATGGCGAAGGCAGTAACGGCCGGCCAGGCATTCGGCACGATGACGCGGGAAACGATGCCAAGTTCCGACATGCCGTCGAGACGCGCGGCATGGATGAGATCATCCGGCATGGCGCGGAAGAACTGCAGGAACATGAAGATCGCGAAGACCGAAATGGTGAAGGGCGCAACGAGGGCGGCGTAGCCGTTCAGCAGCGAGGCGCGGTCGAAGGCGACATAGAGCGGCAAGGCAGTCGCATGGATCGGCACCAACAGGCCGAGCATGACCAGCACCATCATGGCCCGGGCGGCGCCGAAGCGCAGCTTCGCCATGGCAAAGGCGCAAGGGATCGCCACCAGCACCTGGAAGAAGAAGATCAGCCCACAGACGACGACGCCGTTCCACAGGAGCCGCGCCATCGGCACCCGGATCAGCGCCTTGGCAAAGTTCTCCGCATAGGTGAGATGCGCCGGGATCAGCGACAGCGACGAGGTGAAAATATCGCTCTGGGCTTTGCCCGCCGCCGAAATCATGAAGACATAGGGCGAGAGGAAAATGATCGCGCCGAGCGAAAGCAGCGTCAGGCGGATGATCCGGCCGAGAGAAAAAGCGCCCGTCATGTGTAATGCACCCGCCGATCGAGGATGCGGTACTGCAGGAACATCAGCACCACGAGGATCAGGAGAAAGACGACGGTCATCGCCGAGGCGTAGCCGACGCGCAGGTAGACGAAACCTTCCTGATAGATTGTAAAGAGCAGCACCTCCGACGCCTTGTTCGGGCCGCCTTCCGTCAGCGTCTTGACCGTCTCGAAGACCTTCACAGCGTTGGTGACGCTGATGGTGACGACGAAGAGCGTCGTCGGCCCGAGCATCGGCCAGGTGACGAGCAGAAAGCGATCGAGGGCGGATTTGGCGCCGTCCACCTCGGCTGCCGCGTAAAGCTCGCGCGGGATCGCGGTAAGCCCGGCCAGGAACAGCACCATATTGAAGCCGGCCGACTGCCAGACCCCGATAATCGACAGGCTGTAAAGCACCGTGCCGGAGCTGCCCAGCCAGTTCGGGCCGGGCAGCCCTGCAAGAGACAGCAGCGCATTGATCGGGCCGATGGTCGGATGAAACATATATTGCCAGACGGTCGCCATGGCGACGATCAGTGAAGCAACCGGCAGGAAATAGGCGGTGCGGAAGAAGCTGCGCGCCGTCGTCCCGCTCTCGATCAGCATGGCAATGACGAGGCCAAGAAGGATCGAGACGGGCGCGACGATCGCCGTGTAGACCGTCGTATTCCAGAGCGACTTGCGGAACGTGCGGTCGGTGATCAGATGCGCGTAATTCTCGAAGCCGACGAAACGGAACTTGCCGTAGCCGAGTTCAAAATCGGTAAAGCCGAGGAAGATGACAGCCGCGACCGGCAAAAGCACGAAGAGGAACAGCAGGACGATCGCCGGCAGCACCAGCATCCAGGCGATGCGGGCCTCGCTGCGCCGATGCGTAACGGCGGGATTGGCTGGCATGGCCATGGAGACGACGCTAGACATGCGCCCTCTCCTGCGCGATGTCGCCTGCGGCGAGCCCATTGCCGGCCTCGGCGCGAGCAGCCAGCCGTCTACCATCCTCGGCGAAGGCCATGATCCGGCCTGTGTCGAGCCGCAGCCCGACCGGATCACCGGCGGCGAGGCCTGCAGCTTCCGGCGGCTGAACCTTGGCGATTACGGCCTCTCCGATCGCATCGAGGCGGCAATAGAGGATGACCTCCGATCCCAGGAACTCGACGCGCTCGATCCGGGCGGCAAGCCCGTCCCGGCGGTTGTGGTCGAGAGAGACGAACTCGGGGCGAATGGCGAGCGTGACCGGCATCTTGCCGGCAGGCGGGTTTTTCAGCGTCAGCCGCAGGTCGCCAAAGGAAATCACACCCTCTTCGGCTCCCGCCGGCAATTGATTGATGCGCGGCTGGCCGATGAAGCGGGCGACCTCGATATGGGCGGGATCGTCATAGATGACCTCAGGGCTTGCAATCTGCAGCAACCGGCCGCCAATCATCACAGCGACGCGATCCGCCATCGACAGCGCTTCCGCCTGATCATGGGTGACGTAGAGCGTCGGCACACCGGCGCGGCGATGAAGGTCGACGATCTCGCCACGGGCATGGACGCGCAGGTTGGCGTCGAGGTTGGACAGCGGCTCGTCCATCAGGAAGACGCTCGGCCGGCGCACCATGGCGCGAGCGAGCGCCACGCGCTGACGCTGGCCGCCGGACATCTGACCGGGCTTGCGGTCGAGCAAGTGTTCGATCTTGAGTGATGTCGCCATTTCCCCAACGTCGCGGGCGATTGCCGCGCAGGTGGCGCGCTGGCCCGGCATCAACGAGCCTATGAAGGGCAGCCGCTGCGTCGTCGACAGCCGGCGCATCGCCAAGGGCACGGCGATGTTTTCAGAGGCCGTCAGATGCGGATAAAGGGCGTAGGATTGAAAAACCATCGCGATGTTGCGGTCGGCGGCTGCCACGCCGGACATATCTTTCCCGCCGATCAGGATCTCGCCCCGGTCGGCGTGGTCAAGGCCGGCAAGCACGCGCAGGAGCGTGCTCTTGCCGCAGCCGGAGGGACCCACCAGCGCGATGAATTCGCCGGCGCCGACATCGAGGCTGACGCCATTGAGGATCTGGTTGCCAGCGAAGGACTTGGTGATGCCGCGAAGCGAGAGCGCGCTCATTCCACCGGTTCCCGCTGCTTGACCGCCTGGGGATAGACCTCGTGAACGACGTCGTCGAGCACATGCGCGGTCATGCCGGGAACGGCGACGACCGCGCTTGCGACCGACGTATCGAACTCATGGATGACGGCGCCGATCAGGCGCTCGCCCGGCATTTCCCGTTCCATCTTGTCGATGATAAAGGCGGCGGACGGCCCCCATGTCAGCTGGGTCTTGCCAAAGCCGCCCTGCCAGGCCCAATGAAGATGGCCGCTCGCGAAGAGAGCCACGTCATGGGCACCGATCAGATCAAAGAGCCTCTGGCGCTGAGCAGGTCGGACGCTCCAATAGCCGGTATCGCCTTCGTCGGGTGCATCGACGAACAGCGGCTTATGCGCGAACAGCGCCACGCGCCGCCCTGCCCTATCTTCGAGCGCCTTGGCAAGCCACTCGAACTGCGCCTCCTCCTCATCATCTTCATGGCCGAGAAGCAGCGCGTTCAATCCGATGAAGCGCCAGCCGGCCGCATCCTCCAGCCAGCGATCGTCACCGGCAAGGCTGCGCCAGCGGGCGAGCCGCTCGGCATTGACGGGCTGGTCCGAACCCTTGAGGTGCCCGACATCATGATTGCCGGGAACGATCAGCATCGGGATCGATACCTGGCGCATGAGATCCATCGAGAAGATGATGTCCTCATCCTTGTCGGCGCCGTCGACGGTGAGATCACCGGTGTGGACGATCAGATCGGCATCGGTCTCTTCGATCCAGCTCAAGAGCGGTGCCCAGTTGCCGTTGAAATGCGGCTTGCCGGGGCTAAAATGCGTGTCGGTGATGTGAATGATTTTCATGGGGCGCGTCTCCGAGAACCTCGGAAGCGTCTCCTGGACGCTCCCTTCTCGGGGCCTCTCTAGAGGGCTCCCATGTCAATCAGACATCTGCGGTTTTCAGCTGTTTTTCAGTTTTGACATCAATCTGTCACACAGCCGCAGGCCGCCTCCCGAACTGGGAGCCGGCCCATCTGCTGATTGGGTGGGGATCAGTGCCGCGGCGCGTTCGCGGGGATGGACGATACCGTCGCCGAAACGGGGTCGCTTGCGGGGAAGGTGTCTTCGAGACCTTCGTTCAGCTCCTCTTCCAGCGTTTCGCTGTCGTGGGTGGAACGCGCGCTCGGCTGGCCGATGAGACCCTTGCTGCCTTCGTCGAAGTTGCCGTTGCTCAAGGCATCATACCGGTTGATGCTGCCGTCCGGGTTGCGGCCGGGAAAGGCCGTCAGCTGAACCATCATTACCTTGGCGTGGTCGAGCGCCGTCGAACTGTCTAGTTCGCCGTGCGAATTGTCGATTTTGACGGCAATCGACTCTCCTCCCTCGCCCAGAAATTCCACCGTGAAGAAGTTGCCGGACTGTGTCACGCGCGTATCGATCAACTGCATGGGAACCTCCTGTGTTCATCCCAAACCAACGGCGATCAGCATCAGGAGTTCCACGACAACGCCGCTTCAACGCGATGCGTGGCGCGCCGAGGGTGAGATCCGCTGATAACTCGGCCGGCATTTATGGTTAATTTATTAATAATTCGGCGCTTATCATTGGAACCATGCGGCCTTTCCGAGTGTTGTTGCTGCGCCGTGGAGGAACCTCGATGATACTGAAAATCCTTGCGCCAAAGATCGACGTCGATTGCCATGATACCGGCACCTATCCCGACGGGATCTTCGCCGAAAACCGCATCGACCTTTCATCGCGCCGCGACGACCGCCGTCGCTCGCCGCATGAACGCGATTACGGCGCCGACAGAAAACTGGAAAGACTGCCGCTCGGCTTCGTCTAAGCAGCCATAACCTCCTCTTGTCGGCCGGATGATCCCGGCCACATTCTCCTTTGACGCCACTCGCGCAGGTCAGGAGAAGCCTTTGCCCTGGATCGCCTACATCGCCCATTTCATCGCCGCGGCCTTTCTGGCCAACGGCATCCCGCATTTCGTCAACGGCGTCAGCGGGCGGCCCTTCCGCACCCCATTCGCCAATCCAAGTTCGCCGACGGTGAATGTCATATGGGGCTGGGCCAACCTCCTCATCGCCTTCCTGCTCTTTGCCAATATTGGGCCGCTTTATATCGGCACTCCGGGCGATACGATTTTCGCCGCGGCCGGCATGCTGGTCACCGGCATCCTGCTCGCCCGCTTTTTCGAAGGCAGCGCCAGATAGTAGCTTGCATGATGATAGTCACTCCTGTAGTGACATCTGCCATGCAGCGGACAAGTTTCGGCCAATTCAAATGCCCGGCGGCGCGCGCGCTCGACAGCGTCGGCGACTGGTGGAGCATCCTGATTGTGCGCGACGCCTTCCAGGGGCTGTCGCGCTTCGACGAGTTTCAGAAAAGCCTCGGCGTGGCCCCAAACATCCTGACGCGGCGGCTAAAACATCTGACGGACCAGGGCCTGTTCGAACGACGGCTCTACCAGCAGCGCCCTGCCCGCTACGAATATGTGCTGACCGAGAAGGGCCGCGATTTCTTTCCGGTGTTGATGGCGCTGTTTTCCTGGGGGAGCCGGCACATTCCGGAAGAGGATCTCGCCTTTCTGCTCAGCGACGCCGCTTCCGGCAAAGCGCGCGAGACGGTGCTTGTGGACGCACGGACCGGCGAAGAAGTAACGCCCGAAAACACCAGCCTGCTCGCTGGACCAGCCGCCGATGACGAGGTGCGTGCGCGGATCGCCCGCATGCGCGCCTGGTATCTCGGTATCGACGCATAGAGAGGAAAATACCATGGATCGCATCGTTGTCACCGGCATGGGACTTGTCTCGCCACTCGGCACCGGCGTCGAGCCTGCCTGGACACGTCTCGTCGACGGCGCCTCCGGTCTCAGGGTGCTGCCGGACGATGTTGTCGGCGAGCTCTCGGCCAAGGTCGGCGGTGTCGTTCCCGGCATCGCCGAGGACGCGCAGGCCGGCTTCGATCCCGACCGCTCCATCACGCCGAAAGACCAGAAGAAGATGGATCGCTTCATCCAGTTCGCGATGGCGGCGACGGAGGAAGCGGTGAAGCAGGCCGGCTGGATGCCGACCGACGAAGGCAGCCGTGAACGCACCGCAACGATCATCGCTTCGGGCGTCGGCGGCTTTCCTGCAATCGCCGAAGCGGTGCGGATCGGCGAGACGCGGGGCGTTCGGCGGCTATCACCCTTTACCGTGCCCTCCTTCCTCGTCAACCTCGCCGCCGGCCAAGTCAGCATCCGCTATGGTTTCAAGGGGCCGCTCGGCGCGCCGGTGACGGCCTGTGCCGCCAGCGTTCAGGCGATCGGTGATGCGGCGCGGCTGATCCGCTCCGGCGAAGCCGATGTGGCGATCTGCGGCGGTGCCGAGGCCTGCATCGACAAGGTTAGCCTCGGCGGCTTTGCCGCCGCGCGTGCGCTGTCCACCGGCTTCAACGAGACGCCGGAACTGGCTTCGCGGCCCTTCGACACGGCACGCGACGGTTTCGTCATGGGCGAAGGCGCCGGCATCCTGGTCATCGAAACGCTCGACCACGCGCTGGCCCGCGGGGCCATACCGCTTGCCGAACTCGTCGGCTACGGCACGGCGGCGGATGCCTACCACATGACCGCAGGTCCCGAAGATGGCGACGGCGCGCGCCGGGCGATGGTGGCGGCACTCAGGCAGGCGAAGATTCCGGCCTCGGAGGTCAGGCACCTCAACGCGCACGCGACGTCGACACCGGTCGGCGACAGAGGCGAGATCGCTGCGATCGGCACGGTCTTCGGCCGCAATGGCGCCATTGCCGTCAGCGCGACGAAGTCGGCGACAGGCCATCTGCTCGGCGCGGCGGGCGGGTTGGAAGCAATCTTCACCATTCTTGCGCTGCGCGACCAGATCGCGCCGCCGACCCGCAACCTCAACGAAGCCGATCCGGCCGCCGACGGCATCGACATCGTCGGCAAGACGGCGCGGCCGCTTGCCACGGACTATGCCATCACCAACGGTTTCGGCTTCGGCGGCGTCAATGCCAGCGCCCTCTTCCGGCGCTGGTCGTAAAGTCCGTTTTCCTTGTGCTGAAATTCGCTTACACTTCCGCTCTATCGGGGGCTCGCTCCCCGATGGAGCCGGAGATCAATCCATGCGCGCCTTTCTCGCAGTTCTCATTCTGTGTGCCGCGTCCGCCCTCTCTCCTCTCTCGGCCCATGCCGAAGATCCGATCGACACCTCGCGAACGATGATCGAGGAACAGATCAAAGCCTTCCTCAAGGACGATGCCGAAACCGCCTATTCCTTCGCCGCCCCCGGCATCAAGGCGATGTATCCCGACAAGAACCTGTTTTTCGCCATGGTAAAGAAGAGCTACGAACCGGTCTATCACCCCGGCAATTACGCCTTCGGCCGCAGCCGCTCGATCGATAACGGCGCGCTGATCTACCACGAAGTGCTGATTTCGGGCCGTGACGGCAAGGACTGGACGGCGATTTACCAGGTCACGCGCCAGCCCGACGGCAGCTACCGGATCAACGGCGTTCAGATCATGCCGGATGCGGACAGCAAGGGAATTTGACGCCAGTTTTGCGCCCGCTCGCAAACCGGCAGTTGCACGGTCACGTTGCGCTAACAATTTCGAAATCCTTCTGGGGTAACAAAATGCCGACAGAGGGTTGTAACCGTGAACAGTGGCAAGCAATTTTTCACAGCTCTTGAAGCGTTACGAGGAATTGCGGCTGTTATGGTCATGTTCCTTCATACGGGCGGCACACTTGGCCCGATTCCGGCAAATATCAGCGGTGTAGACCTCTTCTTTCTCTTGAGCGGCGTCGTTCTGGCAAATTCATATGAAAAGCGCCTGACCGCGGGAGAGATTTCCCCCGCCGGATTTCTCCTGCACCGTATCATTCGGCTTTATCCCCTCTATCTCCTTTCGCTTCCTGTCGGCTTTGTCAGCTATGCGCTTCAAAACGAAGTGGAGTCGCCGGCAGGCCTCATTGTCAGGGCTATCCTGCTCATTCCAAACAGAAATCCGAACGGGGCATTTCCTTTGAACGGACCCAGTTGGTCGCTCTTCTTTGAACTCTGGGCCGGACTGCTGTTCGCCGTTCTTCTTATACGGTTGTCTTTCAGAACCTTGCTTATTATCGCGCTTGGGGCTGCCTGTATCACCACATTTGGGGCATGGGTCGGAGGCAATTTCGATATTGGACACCAAGCAGGCTACTTCGCATTTGGCTTTTCGCGAGTGCTGTTTTCGTTTTCACTCGGGATGTGCCTCTACAGGTTATATGACGTCCGAAAACCGAACACGGTCAAGAACGGCAACATTACGGGCCTTCTTATCTGCGGTTGTTTGATCCTGATCACAAACATACCGGCCATCATATTCTTCGGCTTCCCATGTTTCGATCTTTCAATATGCCTCGTGATTTTCCCGGCTATCGTTTGGATTGCAATGCGCACGACGCAGACCGGCCGAGTGGAACTGGTATTCGGATGGTTGGGGCGGCTTTCCTATCCGATCTATATCCTGCACGGACCGATATTCAGCCTGCTGCATGTACTGCGGCAACAGGGCTTCAACCTTCCCGCCTCTCCAGCAACCGGCATGATTGTCGTCATAGCGATTTTCATTCTGGCTGGCATTATCACCACTCGCTTTGACGAACCGGTGCGCAAGAAACTCAGAATGATCGTTTCGCCGAATCCACCGTCTGCCGCCACCCAGTCGGTCACGTAGACTCAGGTAGCGCTTAGACCGGCTCGAGATCACCCCTCGCCCATTCCTCCATAGTTTCCGCCATGAAATCGGCGAAGCGGCCTTCGGCGATCGCCTTGCGGATGCCCTGCATCAGCTCCTGATAATAAGCGAGATTGTGCCAGGAGAGCAGCATGCCGCCGAGGGCTTCGTTGGCGCGGACGAGATGGTGGAGATAGGCGCGCGAATAATCACGCGAAGCCGGGCAATTCGATTGTTCGTCGAGCGGGCGCATATCCTCGGCATGGCGGGCATTGCGGATATTGACCTTGCCGCGGCGGGTGAAGGCCAGGCCATGGCGTCCGGAGCGGGTCGGCATGACGCAGTCGAACATGTCGATGCCACGGGCGACGGATTTGAGGATATCGTCAGGCGTGCCGACGCCCATCAAGTAACGCGGCTTTTCCACGGGCAGGACCGGAAGCGTCTCTCTCAGCATGTTCAGCATCACGTCCTGCGGCTCGCCGACCGCGAGACCGCCAACGGCGTAGCCCTTGAGGTCGAGCTTGGTGAGTTCCTCGGCCGAACGGATGCGCAGGGCCGGAATATCGCCGCCCTGAACGATGCCGAACATCGCCTTGCCCGGCTGCTCGCCGAAGGCCACCTTGCAGCGCTCGGCCCAGCGCAGCGACATTTCCATGGCGCGCTCGATCTCCTTCGGTTCGGCCGGCAGCGCCACACATTCGTCGAGCTGCATCTGGATGTCGGAGCCGAGCAGCCCTTGGATCTCGATCGAGCGCTCCGGCGACATATGATGCAGGCTGCCGTCGACATGCGACTTGAACGTGACACCCTGCTCGTCGAGCTTGCGCAGGCCGGAGAGCGACATGACCTGGAAGCCGCCTGAATCCGTCAGGATGGGATGTTCCCAGCGGATCAGCTTGTGCAGGCCGCCGAGGCGGGCGACGCGCTCCGCTGTGGGGCGGAGCATCAAGTGATAGGTATTGCCGAGGATGATGTCCGCGCCGGTCTCCCGCACCTGATCGAGATACATGGCCTTGACGGTGCCGACTGTACCGACCGGCATGAAGGCCGGCGTGCGGATCGCGCCGCGCGGCATGGAAATCTCACCGAGACGGGCACCGGCATCGGTCTTCTCGAGCGTGAATTGGAAGTTCTCTGTCATCTAGTCTTTCCGGAAAAGAAGGCTCGCGTCGCCGTAGGAGTAGAAGCGGTAGCCAGTGGAAATCGCGTGTTCATAGGCGGCATGCATGGTTTCGAAGCCTGCGAAGGCCGAGACCAACATGAACAGCGTTGAGCGCGGCAGGTGGAAATTGGTCATCAGCATGTCGACCGCCTTAAAACGGTAACCGGGCGTGATGAAGATCCCAGTGGCGCCGGCCCAGGGTTTGATCTCTCCGCTTTCCCCGGCGGCGCTCTCGATCAGCCGCAGCGAGGTGGTACCGACGCAGACGATACGCCCGCCTCTTTCCCCCACGGCATTCAAGCGCGCGGCGACATCGGCGCTGACATAGCCGCTTTCGAGATGCATTTTGTGATCGTCGGTATCATCAGCCTTAACAGGCAGGAAAGTGCCGGCGCCGACATGCAGCGTGACGAAATGACGTTCGATGCCGGCCCTGTCGAGCGCTTCGAACAGGCCAGGCGTGAAATGCAGGCCGGCGGTGGGGGCTGCAACGGCGCCCTCCTCGCGGGCATAGATCGTCTGGTAGTCGGCTCTGTCGCGCTCGTCCTCGGGGCGCTTGGCGGCGATATAGGGCGGCAGCGGAATATGGCCGACGGCGGCGATCGCCTCGTCGAGCACCGGACCGGAAAGATCGAAGGCGAGCGTCACTTCGCCCGCTTCGCCTTTTTCCTCCACCGTCGCATCGAGCGAGCCGATCATGCAGCTCTCGCCGCTGTGGCCGAAGGCGATGCGATCGCCTTCCTTGATGCGCTTGCCCGGTTTGGCGAATGCTTTCCAACGGCTGGGACCGACGCGCATGTGCAGCGTGGCCGAGACCTGCTGACCGCCGGCGCCGTCGCGATGGCGGATGCCCTCGAGCTGGGCGGGGATGACCTTCGTGTCGTTGAAGACGAGCGCGTCGCCGGCGCGCAGAAATGACGGCAGATCCGAAACGCGATGGTCCGACAGTGCGATTGCCGCTTTTGCATCCACGACGAGCAGGCGTGCACTGTCGCGCGGCTCGGCGGGCCGCAGGGCGATGCGCTCCTCGGGCAGATCGAAATCGAAAAGATCAACGCGCATAAGTGTACTTTCAGGCAAAGCGAAACCCGCCCCGCGCTCTCGCGCAAGGGCGGGTTTCAGCAGAAATCACAATCAGACGTCGGCGGCAACCCGCATGGAAACGATCGAGTCCGGATCGGAGACCGGCTCGCCGCGCTTGATCTTGTCGACATTGTCCATGCCTTCGATCACCTGGCCCCAGACGGAATACTGCTTGTTCAGCCACGGAGCGTCGGTGAAGCAGATGAAGAACTGCGAATTGGCCGAGTTCGGGTTCTGCGAACGCGCCATCGAGCAGGTGCCGCGCACATGCGGCGTCGCCGAGAACTCCGCCTTCAGGTCCGGCTTGGCGGAGCCGCCCATGCCGGCGCGGCCGGGATTGAAGGTGTCCGAACCCTTCTTGCCATATTCGACGTCGCCCGTCTGAGCCATGAAATCCTGAATGACGCGGTGGAAAACGACGCCGTCATAGGCCTTCTCGCGGGCGAGTTCCTTGATGCGGGCGACATGCTCCGGCGCGACCTGCGGCAGAAGCTGAATGACAACCTTGCCCTTGGTGGTTTCTAGAATGACGGTGTTTTCGGGATCCTTGATCTCGGCCATTGTCTTCTCCTCTTCTTTCTCTCGTAACTTACTTCTTGCCCAGAGTGACCTTGATCATCCGGTCGGGATTCTTGACTTCGCCATTCTGGCCTTCGCCGCGCTTGATTTTGTCTACGTTCTCCATGCCGGACACGACCTTGCCGACGACGGTGTACTGACCGTTGAGGAAGGAACCGTCGGCAAACATGATGAAGAACTGCGAATTGGCGGAATTCGGATCCTGCGAGCGGGCCATGCCGACGGTGCCGCGCACGAACGGTGTCTTGGAGAATTCAGCCGGGATATCGGGCATGTCGGAGGAGCCGGTGCCGGCGAGGCTGGCATCGAAGCCCTTCTCCATGTTGCCGTATTTGACGTCGCCGGTCTGGGCCATGAAGCCGTCGATGACGCGGTGGAAGGCGACGTTGTCATATTCGCCCTTCTTGGCAAGCGCCTCGATCTGGGCGACATGTTTCGGCGCTACATCCGGCATCAGCTGGATCACCACCGGGCCGTTCTTCAGCTGAATGGTGAGATAATGATCGGCCGACTGGGCCAACGCATCCCCCGCGAAGGAGGCGAGATACAGCACGCCGGCAAATGCGAGATAGAAGAGTTTCATGTGAGCTCCGTTGCGGCGTTATCCGCCTAGGCTTTTGCGCTTGCTAGTTTGGGCGCTTGGATGTGAGGGCTTGCAGGACGGCGGCCGGGACGAAAGCGCTAACATCGCCGCCCATGGCGGCGATCTGGCGGACCAATGTGGCGGTAATGGGCCGCGACGCCGTGCCGGCCGGCAAAAAGATGGTCTGGATATCGGGCGCCATCGTTCGGTTCATGCCGGCCATCTGCATTTCATAATCAAGGTCCGTGCCATCGCGGAGGCCGCGGATCAGAAGCGTGGCGCCATGGGCACGGGCGGCATCGACGACCAGATTGTCGAAGGCGACGACAGTGATGTTGCCGGTCTTGCCGGGCAAGACTTCGGCCAGCGACAGGCGGATCAGCTCGGCTCTCTCTTCGAACGAAAAGAGCGGCGCCTTGCCGGGATGGATGCCGATCGCGACGATGACTTTTTCGGCGACGTTCAGCGCCTGGACCAGAACATCCACATGTCCGTTGGTGATCGGGTCGAAGGACCCAGGATAAAAAGCTGTCGTCATCTGGCCCGGCCATTCGTTTGACGCCTTTTGTCACGGATGCAGACTTGTCGCAAGTGATTTACCGGGCCGCGCCGCACGGCTGAACAGCGGATGAACATGCCATTCAAGGCCGTTTCAGACGGGATCTGCTTAACTCGGATCATCAATGCAGCCGATGCCATTCCGGCAGCCGGCGCTCCCGAAAGACCTGGATCCATGCTGATCGTGCTCGTTGCGTTTGCCGTCACTTTCTCCCTCGCCGCCGAGCTGGCCTATGGCTATTTCGCCGATCGCCACGAGGTGAACTGGGTGCGGCCGGAGCTTGCCGAACATGCGGCGATCGTGCGTGCTCAAGGCCGGCTGCGCGGAATGAAGGCCGGCTGCGCCAGGAGAAACGGTCTTCGAATCTGAACGCCAGATGAACGAGACATTCAAGGAGGCTTCAGACCGCCATTGCTAAACACCCCCTCAACATCCGACGGAACCATTCTTAAACGGATGCGTTCACTCAACCGACACAGAAATGCGTCAAAGCGCGGCAGGAAGGACTAATAATGCCCGGCAAGATTACGATGATTAACGTGCTCTGGATGGTTATGGTCACGGGCATGCTCACCGCAACTGTCGCTCTTTATGATCAGAAGGTCGATACCTCCAAGGTTTATGGCCCCTATGCCTCGGCCCGCACGGCCGTACTGGGCCAGTACTGAGGAGCGAGTACGCAACTCCCCAGGAAAGGAATGCCTATGTTCACGATCTTGACAGTGCTAACCGCCCTCATCAGCGTCATGTTCATCGTGTCTGTGGCCTCGACGATATCAGCGCTGCGGCGCGAAGGCGAAGAGGTGAAGGCGCTGAACGAAAAGCATAGCGCGTTCTGACATTCCTCTCTTCCCCTCCCATGAGCGGCACCCTTTCGCCGCCTGGGCTTTTCAAAGCCGGATGCAATCAGCGTCCGGCTTTTTTCTTGGGCAATGAGCCGGCTTGAGCCAACAGAGTGCTTCAGCTTGGAAGCAACGCTCTAACAGAAAAGGGCGGCTTGAAGCCGCCCAGTTCATTCGATCATTCCTCGGCAGCACCGCCCGGATCGCCATCGGCGACAGGTGTTTCATCGGCGCCAGCGGTACCTTCGGCCGCGTCAACCGCCCCTTCCGTCTCATCATCCTCCGGCTCGCTGATGCGCTCGACCGAGACGACCTTCTCGTCCTTGGCCGTCGAGAAGATGGTGACGCCCTTTGTGGCGCGGCTGGCGATGCGGATGCCGCCGACCGGCACTCGGATCAGCTGGCCGCCGTCGGAGACCAGCATGATCTGATCGCCGTCATCAACCGGGAAGGCCGCCACCAGCTCGCCGATCTCTCCTGTCTTCGACGTATCGGTGGCGCGGATGCCCTTGCCGCCGCGGCCGGAGATGCGGAAGTCGTAGGAGGAAGAACGCTTGCCGTAGCCCTTTTCGGAGACGGTGAGCACGAATTGCTCGCGCGCCTTCAGTTCTTCGTAGCGCTCGTCGGAAAGTTGCCCCTCTTCTGTGACTTCTTCGCCAACGAGAGCGATGTCCTCTTCATCAACGCCTATCGCCCGGCGTTCGGCGGCGGAGCGCTTGAGGTAGGCGGCACGTTCCCATGGCTCGGCATCAACATGGCCGACGATCGTCATCGAGATGATGCGGTCGCCGTCGCCGAGATTGATACCGCGCACGCCGATCGAGTTGCGGCCGGCAAAGACACGAACGTCGTCGACGGAGAAGCGGATGCACTGGCCAAGCGCCGTGGTCAGGAGAACGTCATCCCGATCAGTGCAAGTCTCGACGGAGAGGATTTCGTCGCCCTCTTCCTCGAGCTTCATGGCGATCTTGCCGTTGCGGTTTACCTGGACGAAGTCCGAAAGCTTGTTACGGCGAACCGTACCGCGCGTCGTCGAGAACATGACGTCGAGATTGTCCCAGCTCGCCTCATCCTCGGGCAAGGGCAGGATGGTGGTGATGCGTTCGCCGGGTTCGAGCGGCAGCATGTTGATCAGCGCCTTGCCGCGCGAGGTCGGCGTGCCGATCGGCAGGCGCCAGACCTTCTCCTTGTAGACAATGCCGCGCGACGAGAAGAACAGAACCGGCGTATGGGTATTGACGACGAATAGCCGACTAACGAAATCCTCGTCGCGGGTGGTCATGCCGGAGCGGCCCTTGCCGCCGCGGCGCTGGGCCCGGTAGGTGGTCAGCGGCACGCGCTTGATGTAGCCGAGATGCGAGACGGTGACGACCATGTCTTCGCGGGCGATCAGATCCTCGTCGTCCATTTCGAGGCCGCCATCGACGATCTCGGTGCGGCGCGGCGTGCCGAACTCGTCGCGGACGGCTGATAGTTCGTCCTTGACGATGGTCTGGATGCGGACACGCGAGGAAAGAATATCGAGATAATCCCGGATCTCCTCACCTATCTTGTTGAGTTCATCACCGATCTCGTCGCGGCCGAGTGCCGTCAGTCGGGCAAGGCGCAGTTCGAGGATAGCGCGCGCCTGCTCTTCGGAGAGGTTGTAGGTGAGGTCGTCGTTGATGCGGTGACGCGGGTCGTCGATCAGACGGATCAGACTTTCGACATCTTCGGCCGGCCATCGGCGCGTCATCAGCTCTTCGCGGGCCGACTGCGGATCAGGCGCCTGGCGGATGACACGGATGACTTCGTCGATATTGGCGACGGCGATCGCGAGACCAACCAAGACGTGGGCGCGCTCGCGCGCCTTGCGCAGCAGGAACTTCGTTCTCCGGCTAACGACTTCTTCGCGGAAGGAGACGAAGGCGCGCAGCATGTCGAGCAGCGTCAGCTGCTCCGGCTTGCCGCCGTTCAGCGCCACCATGTTGCAGCCGAATGAGGTCTGCAGCGGTGTGTAGCGGTAGAGCTGGTTGAGGATGACCTCGGCATTGGCGTCGCGTTTCAATTCGATGACCACGCGATAGCCCTGGCGATCGGATTCGTCGCGCAGATCGGAGATGCCCTCGATGCGCTTTTCGCGCACGAGCTCGGCCATCTTCTCGATCATCGTCGCCTTATTCACCTGGTATGGAATTTCGGTGATGATGATCTGCTCGCGGTCGCCGCGCATCGGCTCGATGGTGGCGACGCCGCGCATGATGACGGAACCGCGTCCGGTCTCGTAAGCCGAGCGGATGCCGGCGCGGCCGAGGATCTTGGCGCCCGTCGGGAAGTCGGGGCCGGGAATGATCTGCATCAATTCCGGCAGCTCGATAGCCGGATCGTTGATCAGGGCAATGCAGCCGTCGATGACTTCGGACAGGTTGTGCGGCGGAATATTGGTCGCCATGCCGACAGCGATGCCGCCGGCGCCGTTAACGAGCAGGTTCGGGAACTTGGCGGGAACGACGACCGGCTCGGAGAGCGTGCCGTCATAGTTGTCGCGGAAGTCGACGGTTTCCTTGTCGAGATCGTCGAGCAGCGAATGGGCAGCCTTCTCCAGGCGGCACTCGGTGTATCGTTCGGCCGCCGGCGGATCGCCGTCGACCGAGCCGAAATTGCCCTGACCGTCGATCAGCGGCAGGCGCAGCGACCAGGGCTGCGCCATGCGGGCAAGCGCGTCGTAAATCGCGGCGTTGCCGTGCGGATGGTATTTACCCATCACGTCGCCGGTAACGCGGGCGCATTTGACGTATTTCTTGTTCCAGTCGATGCCGAGCTCGGACATGCCGTAAAGGATGCGCCTGTGCACGGGCTTCAGGCCGTCGCGCACGTCGGGCAACGCGCGGCTGACGATGACGCTCATGGCGTAATCGAGATACGACCGCTGCATTTCCTCCATGATGGAGATGGGCTCGATGCCTGGCGGGAGCTTCCCGCCGCCGGGGGGTGTTTGCTCAGTCAAAACAGATCACGATCTCTTCTAGAATCACTTGAAGATTTATAGCGGAAAGCCTGTTCCCGCGCCATTTTCTGAGCGCGTTTTGAACAGGCTTTTGCGGCCGAAAAAGGGTAAAGCACCGGACTTCTGCGGCCGGACCGGACAAATCCGCCGCGGGCCGCCGCAGCATATTTGCCAAATCGAAATCGCCGCTTCACAATCGTAGAAAACCACGCACCCATATGGGCTTCCGGAGAGACGATGGCAAGCGCCGACCAGTTGATCAACGCCTTTACCACGCTCATCGTCACCATCGACCCGCCGGGGCTCGCACCGCTCTTCCTGGGGCTGACGATCGGCATGAGCCGGACCGAGCGCCGGCAGGTGGCGCTGCGCGGCTCGACCATTGCCTTTATCATCCTTGCCGTCTTTGCCCTGTTTGGCGCAGGCGTGCTCGGCGTGCTCGGGATCTCAATCGGCGCCTTCCGCCTCGCCGGCGGGCTCCTGCTCTTCTGGATCGCCTTCGAGATGGTGTTCGAGAAGCGGCAGGACCGCAAGGAGAAGACGACCGAGGTGGCGATCACCAAGGATCATATCGAGAATATCGCCGTCTTTCCCCTCGCCCTGCCGCTGATCGCCGGCCCCGGTGCGATCTCGGCGACCATTCTGCTTTCCGGCACACTGGCGACTTCAGTCGAAAAAGCCCAACTGATCGGCGTCATCGCCGCCATTCTGCTGCTGACCTTCCTCATGCTGCTGATTGCTGAAAGGCTCGACCGCTTTCTCGGCGTCACCGGTCGGGCGATCCTCACCCGCCTGCTCGGCGTCATCCTCGCAGCCCTTGCGGTGCAGTTCGTCGTCGACGGCGCGAAAGCCGCGCTCAATCTCATCAGCGCGACTCAGCATTGAAATGGCAGCACATGTTCGGGGTGGGTGACCCGACGAGATCAACTGCCGTGACATCAAAGAAAAAGAGCATGACGCCGGCCCGGACATCATGCTCTCGGATGCTCTCACAAAGCTAGAACAGGCGGCCGATCAAAACGGGATGTCGTCGTCGAGATCGCGCGAGAAATTGCCGCCACCACCGCCGCGGCTCGGCGAGGAGGATGACGGGGCGCCGTAGTCGTCGCCATAATCATTGTTGCTGCTGCCCCGGCCGCCGCCAAAGCCGGAGCTCGCGCCGCCGCCATCGCCGCGGCCGTCGAGCATCGTCAGCGTCGAGTTGAAGCCCTGCAGCACGACCTCGGTCGAGTAGCGGTCCTGGCCCTGCTGATCCTGCCACTTGCGGGTCTGCAGCTGGCCCTCGACATAGAGCTTGGCGCCTTTCTTCACATATTGCTCGACGACTTTGCAGAGGCCTTCGTTGAAGACGACCACAGTGTGCCATTCGGTCTTTTCGCGGCGCTCGCCCGAATTGCGGTCGCGCCAGGTTTCCGAGGTCGCGATACGGAGGTTGGCGATCGGCCGGCCATCCTGAGTGCGGCGGATTTCGGGGTCTGCACCCACGTTTCCAACCAGAATTACCTTGTTCACGCTACCAGCCATGCTTTTCACCCTGCCTGCCGCCCTGCCCGGCGGCGTTAATCGATCAGCGCACCTTAAACCATAGCGAACCGCAGATGCGCGCGAACGGTGTTTAATCCACAGTTTATCCCATCAGAAAGCCGCATGCATTCATCAGGAATTTTGTTCTTTATTTGTTCTAGTTTATCCGTATGATCCTGTCAACAGAATCGAAAACCTTGAGTCATCCAGGATATTCAGCCTCGACTCGCCCGCCGGCATCACTAAATAAGGGCTGTTATCCAGAAAACCAAAGCAGAGACGATGAGCGAACTGAAGACGATCTCCATCCGCGGCGCGCGCGAGCACAATCTGAAGAGTATCGATCTCGATCTGCCGCGCAACAAGCTGATCGTCATGACCGGTCTTTCGGGCTCGGGCAAATCCTCGCTCGCCTTCGACACGATCTATGCCGAGGGCCAGCGGCGCTATGTCGAGAGTCTGTCGGCCTATGCCCGGCAATTCCTCGAAATGATGCAGAAGCCCGATGTCGACCAGATCGACGGGCTGTCGCCTGCCATTTCGATCGAGCAGAAGACCACCTCGCGCAACCCGCGCTCGACGGTCGGCACCGTCACCGAGATCTACGACTACATGCGCCTGCTCTTTGCCCGCGTCGGCGTTCCCTATTCGCCGGCGACCGGCCTGCCGATCGAGAGCCAGACCGTCACCCAGATGGTCGACCGCATTCTCGCTTTGGGCGAGGGCACGCGCCTTTACATTCTCGCGCCGCTCGTGCGCGGCCGCAAGGGCGAATACAAGAAGGAACTGGCGGAACTGATGAAGATGGGCTTCCAGCGCGTCAAGGTTGACGGCCAGTTTTACGAGATCGCCGAGGCGCCTGTTCTCGACAAGAAATACAAGCACGACATCGACGTGGTGGTCGACCGTATCGTCGTGCGCCCGGATGTGTCGGCGCGTCTCGCCGACAGCCTTGAAACCTGCCTGAAGCTCGCCGACGGCCTGGCGATCGCCGAATTCGCGGACAAGCCGCTGCCGCCGGAGGAGACCTCGGCCGGTGGCTCTGCCAACAAGTCGCTGAACGAGACGCATGAGCGCGTGCTGTTTTCGGAAAAATTCGCCTGCCCAGTCTCGGGCTTCACCATTCCGGAAATCGAGCCCAGGCTCTTCTCCTTCAACAATCCCTTCGGCGCCTGCCCGACCTGCGACGGTCTCGGCGCCCAGCAGAAGATCGATCCCGACCTGATCGTGCCCGAACCGGAGCGGACGCTGCGCGACGGGGCGATCGCGCCCTGGGCCAAGTCGACCTCGCCCTATTACAACCAGACGCTGGAAGCGCTCGGCAAACATTACGGCTTCAAGCTCGGCACCCGCTGGAACGACCTGTCCGACGAGGCCAAGGACGTCATCCTCAACGGCACCGACGACAAGATCGAGTTCCACTACGCCGACGGCGCCCGTTCCTATACCACCCACAAAAATTTCGAGGGCATCATCACCAATCTCGAGCGCCGATGGAAGGAGACGGATTCCGCCTGGGCGCGCGAGGATATCGAGCGCTTCATGTCGGCCGCCCCCTGCCCGGCCTGCAACGGCTATCGCCTGAAGCCGGAAGCGCTGGCGGTGAAGATCAATAAGCTGCATATCGGCGAAGTGACCGAAATGTCGATCCGCATCGCGCGCGACTGGTTCGAGGCGTTGCCGGCGACATTCAATGCCAAGCAGAACGAGATTGCCGTCCGGATCCTCAAGGAAATCCGTGACCGCCTGCGCTTTTTGAACGATGTAGGCCTGGAATATCTAAGCCTGTCACGCAATTCCGGCACGCTGTCGGGCGGCGAGAGCCAGCGCATTCGCCTCGCCTCGCAGATTGGCTCGGGCCTGACGGGCGTGCTCTACGTACTCGATGAACCATCCATTGGCTTGCATCAGCGCGATAATGCCCGGCTGCTCGACACGCTGAAGCACCTGCGCGACATCGGCAACACCGTCATCGTCGTCGAACATGACGAGGATGCGATCCTGACGGCCGACGACGTGGTCGACATCGGCCCGGCCGCCGGCATACACGGCGGCCAGGTCATCGCCCATGGCACGCCACAGGATATCATGGACAATCCGAAGTCACTCACGGGCAAATATCTCTCCGGCGAACTGGGAGTTCCCGTTCCCGAGGAACGCCGCAAGCCGAAGAAGGGCCGCGAAATCAAGGTGATCGGCGCGCGCGGTAACAATCTGAAGAATGTCACGGCATCCATTCCGCTTGGCGTCTTCACGGCTGTGACCGGAGTCTCCGGCGGCGGCAAGTCCACCTTCCTGATCGAGACGCTCTATAAATCGGCGGCGCGCCGCGTCATGGGCGCGCGCGAAATTCCGGCTGATCACGACCGCATTGATGGTTTCGAGCATATCGACAAGGTGATCGACATCGACCAGTCGCCGATCGGCCGCACGCCGCGCTCGAACCCCGCGACCTATACCGGCGCCTTCACGCCGATCCGCGACTGGTTCGCCGGTCTGCCGGAAGCCAAGGCGCGCGGCTACCAGCCCGGCCGCTTCTCCTTCAACGTCAAGGGCGGGCGCTGCGAGGCCTGCCAGGGCGATGGCGTCATCAAGATCGAGATGCACTTCCTGCCCGATGTCTACGTCACCTGCGACGTCTGCCATGGCAAGCGCTATAACAGAGAGACGCTCGACGTCACCTTCAAGCAGAAGTCGATCGCCGACGTGCTCGACATGACGGTGGAAGAAGGCGTCGATTTCTTTGCGGCAGTACCCGCCGTGCGCGACAAACTGCAATCGCTGAAGGATGTCGGCCTCGGTTACATCAAGGTCGGCCAGCAGGCCAATACGCTCTCGGGCGGCGAAGCACAGCGCGTCAAGCTCGCCAAGGAGCTGTCGAAACGTTCGACCGGACGCACGCTCTATATTCTCGACGAACCGACGACCGGCCTGCATTTCCATGACGTCGCCAAGCTGCTCGAAATGCTGCACGAGCTGGTCAACCAGGGCAATTCGGTGGTGGTGATAGAGCACAATCTCGAAGTCATCAAGACGGCCGACTGGGTGCTCGATTTCGGCCCCGAAGGCGGCGATGGCGGCGGTGAAATCGTGGCTGTCGGCACGCCCGAGGCAATTGTCAGGGAACAGCGCTCCTATACCGGCCATTTCCTGAAAGAATTGCTGGAGCGGCGGCCTGCGAAGAAGGCGGTTGCGGCGGAATGACGATGAGTCTGGCGTCGCCTGATGATCTGGAAACGATCGCGACGCTGACGGCAGCCGCCTATCGTCCCTATACCGAGCTCTTCGGCGCTCCACCGATCCCCGTGACGGAGGATTGCGCGCCGCGGATTGACCGCGGCGAGGTCTGGCTGCGCGAGATCGGCGGCGAAACGGCCGGCCTCGTGGTCGCAGATCAGCATTCCGATTACCTCATGCAGCATCGCGGTCTCGCCGACCTTTCAGGGCGCCGGACATGGGCTCTCGATGTCGCGCTGGCTGGAGGGCAAGGCGCGGGGATGGGACATTCCGGAGATACGCCTCTACACAAATGCGCGGATGGAGCAAAATATCGCGCTTTATCGCGCCTTCGGATTTCAGGAAACGGGTCGGCGGCCGAGCCGTTATCGGCCAGCGTGGACGCTCGTCGATATGGCGAAAGAGATTAATGCAGCCTGAACGGCTGCGAACCGGGAGGACGACATGACAAAATCCGGCACTATCCGCACCGGCATCGGCGGCTGGACCTTCGAGCCCTGGCGCGGGCATTTCTTTCCCGCCGACCTGAAACAGAAGGACGAGCTGCATTATGCCAGCCGCCAGTTGAAGGTCATCGAGGTCAACGGCACCTATTACAGCACGCAGAAGCCGGCGGTTTTTGCCAAATGGGCAGCCGATGTGCCCGAGGGATTCATCTTTTCGCTCAAGGCGACGCGTTTCGTCACCAATCGGCGGGTGCTTGCGGAAGCCGGTGAATCGATGGAGCGCTTCCTCACCTCTGGAATCAGCGAGCTCGGCGATCATCTCGGGCCGCTGCTCTGGCAATTCGCCCCGACGAAAAAGTTCGATCCGGAAGATTTCGAGGCCTTCCTGAAGCTGCTGCCGGCAAAGCAGGATGGGTTGGCGCTCCGCCACGTCGTCGAGGTGCGGCACGATTCCTTCAAGGTGCCGGAATTCGTTGCTCTGCTTGCTAGATATGGCGTGGCGCCGGTTTGTGCCGAACATTTCGAGTATCCGATGATCGCCGATGTGACGGCCGATTTCGTCTATGCCAGGCTGCAGAAGGGATCGGATGACATCCCGACCTGCTATCCCGATAAGGATTTGAAGGCCTGGGCTAAGCGGCTCGAGACCTGGGCCGAGGGCAAGGTCCCGGACGATCTGCCGCTGATCGACGGGAAGCGCCAGGTCAAAGCCGAGCCGCGCGACGTCTTCGCCTTCATGATCCACGAGGGCAAGGTCAATGCGCCGCACGGGGCGATCGCCCTGCAGCAGTTGCTGGCGAAATAGGCGGTTGAGACTTAGCCGGGCTAAAGTGGCAACACCTCGGCCGCGAGCTCTTCCGCCGTCAGCCCCTTGCCGGCGCGCTGGCCAGCCTCTCCGTGCAGCCACACGCCGGCGGCCGCAGCCTCGAAAGTCGGCAGGCCCTGGGCGAGCAGTCCGCCGATGATGCCGGCAAGCACATCGCCGGAACCTGCGGTGGCAAGCCAGACAGGCGCATTGGTATTGATGAGCGCGCGCCCGTCCGGCGAGGCGATGACTGTGTCGGCGCCCTTATAGACGATCGCGGCATTGGCGCGGCGGGCAGCGGCAACCGCCTTGTCCACCTTCCCCAGTGCGTCGTCCTCGCCGATATCGGGAAAGAGCCGCGAAAATTCGCCCTCGTGCGGCGTCAGCACCAGACGCGGCTCGCCGCGAAACAGGGCGAAAAGCTGTTGCGGATCGTCCTTGAACGACGAGATGCCGTCGGCGTCGAGCACGAGCCGGCGATCGGCAAGCGCAGCGACGAAATCGCGTGCCCTTGCCCCCATGCCGAAGCCAGGACCGAGGACGAAAGTCTGCAGCCGCTTGTCGGACAGCCACTCCGCAAGGTCTGCCTCGTCATCGACTGCATGCAGCATGACCGCCGTGAGATGCGCGGCATTGGCGGCCATCGCTGCGCCGGGTGCGGCGATCGTTACCAGGCCGGCGCCGGCCTTCAAGCCGGAGACCGCCGACATACGGGCAGCCCCGGTCTTGTCGGCCTCGCCTGAAAAAACGACGAGATGACCGCGCTTGTATTTATGGGTTTCGAGCCGCGCGGCCGGCAACACGGCCTTCCAAGCCTCAGGTGTGTTCTCGGCGATTGCGCCGCCCGCCTCAGCCCGGATGATCCGAGCGGGAATGCCGATGTCGAAGACCTCCAACTCGCCGCAAAGCTCCCTTCCCGGCATCAGGAGATGGCCGGGCTTGCGGGTCATGAAGGTAATGGTGTTGCGAGCCTGGAAGGCAGCACCCAGCACCTTGCCGGTGCGGCCATCGACGCCGGAGGGCAGATCGATGGCGAGCACTGCAATACCGGCCTCGGCGACACGCTCCGTCAAGGCGGCCACATCGGCCGGCACCGCGCGCCCGAGCCCTGCTCCGAACAGACCGTCGATGACGACGTCACCGGCTTCCGGCCGGTAGAGGCCGAGCTCCTGTCCCTGCAATGGGCAGCCGGCACGAGCGCGGGCGGCATCGCCTTTCAGCTTTGCGGGATCGCCGAGATGAAAAAGCGCCACGGTCGCTCCGCTCTCCAGCAGATGCCTTGCCGCGACACAGGCGTCGCCCCCGTTGTTACCGGGGCCGCAGATCACGACGAAACGCATCGCCCCAGGATGAAGCCTGAGCGCGGCAGCCGCGGCGGCGGCCCCCGCCCTTTCCATCAGGCCGAAGGAATCGATTCCGGAAGCAGCCGCGGCCGCATCGATGGCGCTCATTTCGGCAGGCGTCACCAGAAGCTCTGAGAGATGTTTGCTCATGAGCCTATTCAATTAAAAAAACGCACAAAAAACAACCGTCTGAAGAGACGCGCAATGGGGCTAAATTTGTGCATTTGCTTATATTTTAATCGACTCGCAACCTGCTTTTTCAGTCGACGGAAAACCTGACTTTTTCGGTTTTCGGCCAATTTTTCTTCGATGGCGATGTTTTTCCACCTCTCTGGTCACCAAATCGACATTAAATCACCGACAGACGCGCCGGTTTCGACAAAATTGACGTCTTTTTTCAATAAGACGGATTTCAAACTGGCACGATATCTGCATCATGTCCGCGAGCGGGAACATCCCTGCGATAACAGGAGAAGCGGAGAGACATTTTCTCATGAAAAAGATCGAAGCGATCATTAAGCCCTTCAAGCTGGACGAAGTGAAGGAAGCCCTTCAGGAAGTCGGCCTGCAGGGTATTACAGTCACGGAAGCCAAGGGCTTCGGTCGTCAGAAGGGCCACACGGAACTCTACCGCGGCGCCGAATACGTTGTCGACTTCCTGCCGAAGGTGAAAGTCGAGGTGGTGCTGGCGGACGAGAACGCGGAGGCGGTCATCGAGGCCATCCGCAAGGCGGCTCAGACCGGCCGCATCGGCGACGGCAAGATCTTCGTCTCCAACGTCGAAGAGGTTATCCGCATCCGTACCGGCGAGACCGGCATCGATGCCATCTGACCGCTTTGCCAAGCGCGCAAAGTCCGATAGCGTCACCGCGCCCACCTATTGTTGTCACAAATTGGAGGAAGGTATTTAATGGCGACCGCAAGCGAAATTCTGAAGCAGATCCAGGAAAACGACGTCAAGTTCGTCGATCTGCGCTTCACCGACCCGAAGGGCAAGCTGCAGCACGTCACGATGGACGTTGCCAGCGTCGACGAGGACATGTTCGCTGACGGCGTGATGTTCGACGGCTCTTCGATCGGCGGCTGGAAGGCCATCAACGAATCCGACATGGTGCTGATGCCCGACACTGAAACGGTGCATATGGACCCGTTCTTCGCTCAGTCGACCATGGTTATCGTCTGCGATATTCTCGATCCGGTTTCCGGCGAAGCCTATAACCGAGATCCGCGCGGCACCGCCAAGAAAGCCGAAGCCTATCTCAAGGCATCCGGCATCGGCGACACGGTGTTTGTCGGCCCGGAAGCCGAATTCTTCGTCTTCGACGATGTCAAGTACAAGGCTGATCCCTACAATACCGGCTTCAAGCTCGATTCGACGGAACTGCCGTCGAACGATGACACCGACTATGAAACCGGCAACCTCGGTCACCGCCCGCGCGTCAAGGGCGGCTATTTCCCGGTTCCGCCTGTTGATAGCGCCCAGGACATGCGTTCGGAAATGCTGACGGTGCTCTCCGAGATGGGCGTGGTGGTCGAAAAGCATCACCATGAAGTCGCCGCCGCCCAGCACGAGCTCGGCATCAAGTTCGATACGCTGGTGCGCAACGCCGACAAGATGCAGATTTACAAATATGTCGTGCACCAGGTGGCCAACGCCTACGGCAAGACGGCGACGTTCATGCCGAAGCCGATCTTCGGCGACAACGGCTCGGGCATGCACGTGCACCAGTCGATCTGGAAGGGCGGCAAGCCGACTTTTGCCGGCGACGAATATGCCGGCCTCTCGGAGACCTGCCTGTTCTACATTGGCGGCATTATCAAACACGCCAAGGCGATCAACGCCTTCACCAATCCGTCGACGAACTCCTACAAGCGTCTCGTCCCAGGTTATGAAGCCCCAGTTCTGCTCGCCTATTCGGCCCGCAACCGCTCGGCGTCCTGCCGCATTCCGTTCGGCTCCAACCCGAAGGCCAAGCGCGTCGAAGTCCGCTTCCCGGATCCGACTGCCAACCCCTATCTCGCCTTTGCCGCCATGCTGATGGCCGGCCTCGACGGCATCAAGAACAAGATCCATCCGGGCAAGGCCATGGACAAGGATCTCTACGATCTGCCGCCGAAGGAGCTGAAAAAGATCCCGACCGTCTGCGGCAGCCTGCGCGAAGCGCTCGAAAGCCTCGACAAGGACCGCAAGTTCCTGACAGCAGGCGGCGTCTTCGACGACGACCAGATCGATGCCTTCATCGAACTTAAGATGGCAGAGGTGATGCGCTTCGAAATGACGCCGCATCCGGTCGAGTACGACATGTATTATTCGGCCTGATCGGCCGCAATGACGGAAAGTCCCGGTTCGCCGGGGCTTTCACCTCCCCGGGTCATGAACGCCAGAAGGAGGATATGACGTTCATGTGACGCGCTGGTGCAAAAATCTTGATTTGCACCGCACCAATCACCAAATTTGGTGATGAAAGGAAGTCGTACCATGAAAGAAAGACTAGCAAAGTTCAATATCGGCGAAGTGGTCCGGCATAAGGTATTTCCGTTTCGCGGCGTGATCTTCGACGTTGATCCGGAATTCGCGAACACGGAGGAATGGTGGAACTCCATTCCGGCCGAGGTGCGGCCGAGCAAGGACCAGCCGTTCTACCACCTGCTCGCCGAAAATGACGAAAGCGAATATGTCGCTTATGTCTCCGAGCAGAACCTGGTGAATGACGAAAGCGGCACGCCGCTTCGCAACCCTCAGATCTACCAGATTTTCGATCAGGCCCCGTCGGGGCAGTTCAAACCCAAGATGAGCTTCGCCCACTAGGAGCGGATGACCGACGAAATCAACAAGGCCTCGCATCTCCCGGCGAGGCCTTTCTTTTGGCCTACGGTAGGGGATGCCCCTTATCCGCCTGCCGACACCGATCTGGGTCGAGCCACTCGTCTCGACCCGTCCAGCGGACCCCCGCTCGCGGTGAGAAGGGAATAT
The DNA here is from genome assembly GCF_050587665.1 of Rhizobium sp. Nf11,1. NCBI lineage: Bacteria > Pseudomonadati > Pseudomonadota > Alphaproteobacteria > Hyphomicrobiales > Rhizobiaceae > Rhizobium > Rhizobium sp. Nf11,1. The sequence continues at coordinate 49,145 of NZ_JBOBHU010000018.1, forward strand.
GCCGCAGCCCTCGCCCCCCCGCAAACTCTCGCATGGCACGTCCCCTCTCCCCGTCTTACGGGAGAGGGTTAGGGTGAGGCTATCCCCGTAGAGCGCAGAGATTACCAACAAAAAACCCGGCGCGAAGCCGGGTTTTTGTTCAAGCCTGTCGGCTAGATTACTGAGCCTTGGCAGCCTTTTGGGCGTCTTCCAGCTTTTTGCGGGCTTCTTCAGCCTTCTTCTGCATGCCTTCCTGCAGGCTGCGCTGGCTTTCGGCGAGCTTCGATTCGGAAACCGGTTCGCCGTCATAAGCGCCGGTGAAGCCTTCGAGCGAAATCTTGATCGGATTCGGCGCGCGGCGGAAGTTGATCGAGGTGAAGATCACATCGCTGCCCTTCTTGAGGCTGGCGATCATCGCGTCGGTCAGCGGAATTTCGGCAGTGCACTTGTCCGGCAGGCAGACGGCGTAGTCGAGCTTCTGGCCCTTGCCGCCATCGATTTGCATGCTGATGCCCGGAGGAATGAGGCGTGCCGTGGGAACCGAGACCTGCAGGAGCTTGCGGTTGATCTTGCCAGTGACCGAAATCAGGCCGACAGCCGTGACGAGCTGGCCGCCATTGGCGAGGATCAGGTTCTGGACAACACAGATGTCGTTGTCTTCCTGCTTGCTGCAGGTCTTGTACCAGCCAAGCTTCGGTGCGCCAGCGGCCTGTGCCGGAGCATCGGCCGGAGCCTGTGCCGCCGCATCCTGTGCGAAGGAGGAGACCGGAGCCGAAGCGGCGCCGAACATCACTGCCAGAACGGACAGTGCTGCCCGCATTTTCTTTTCAGACTTGAACATCATAACGAATTCCGTCTCCTGATATCCGTTCAGAGCAGCGACGTGCCGCCCCAACCATCGGGTCGTTCGGCACTCCACCTCATGGAAAAATAAGGCAAATGCATGACCCCAAAACTTCGGGTTCACCTGTTACATCGCAGCGTTCAAGATATCCAGCATTTCTTTGGCGATTTGCGACGCAATTTCATATGCCGCGGAAAGAAATGGCCCCTGCGTGTTGGAATTGGTCGACCCCATGCTAATCTCCGGCATGAATCATGCCCGTTTTTCGCGGAATTCAAGGATCGCCGAATGCTCCGGATCGTCATCCCTCTCGTCCTCTCGTTGCTGTGCGGCACCGTCGCCGCTGAGCCACTGCACGGCATAGCAATGCATGGCGAGCCGGCATTGCCGGCTGACTATAAGCACTTTCCCTACGTCGATCCCGACGTGAAAAAAGGCGGCAAGATCACCTATGGCGTCGTCGGCACTTTCGACAACCTCAACCCGTTCATCCTGAAGAGCATGCGCACGACAGCGCGCGGCATGTGGGATCCGGAATATGGAAACCTCGTCTACGAATCGCTGATGCAGCGCTCCCGGGATGAACCATTCACGCTTTACGGCCTGCTTGCCGAAACGGTCGAATGGGACGACGACAGAAGCTTCATCCAGTTCAACCTCAATCCGAAGGCGAAATGGTCCGATGGTCAGCCGGTGACGCCGGAGGACGTCATGTTCTCCTTCGATCTGATGCGTGACAAGGGACGCGTGCCCTATTCAGAACGCTTAAAAGTCGTCGCCAAGATGGAGAAGGTTGGCGAACACAGCGTGCGCTTCACTTTCAATGAGAAAGCTGACCGCGAGACGCCTCTGATTTTCGGCCTTTTCCCGGTATTGCCGAAACATGCGATCGATCCGGAAAGCTTCGACCGTACGTCGCTGACGCCGCCGGTCGGTTCCGGTCCCTATAAGGTGAAGACGGTGAAACCCGGCGAGAGTATCACATATGAGCGCGATCCAAACTACTGGGGCAAGGATATTCCCGCGAAGGTGGGGACCGACAATTACGACCAGATAACCGTTCAGTATTTTCTGCAGGATACAACGCTGTTCGAGGCCTTCAAGAAGGGGGACGTCGACCTCTATCCCGACGGCAATCCCGGCCATTGGGCTAACGCTTACAATTTTCCGGCGGCCACCTCTGGGGCCGTCATCAAGGACGTGTTCACGCCGAAACTGCCAAGCGGCATGCTCGGTTTCGTGTTCAACACGCGCCGGCCGATCTTTGCCGATCCAAAGGTGCGCGAAGGCCTGTCGCTGGTGTTCGATTTCGAATGGGCGAACAAGAACCTCTATTCCGGCGCCTATAAGCGCACCCAGAGTTTCTGGCAGAATTCCGAGCTTTCGAGCTTCGGCGTTCCCGCCAATTCAGCTGAGCTGGCTCTGCTGGGGCCGATCAAGGACAAGATCGCACCGGAGATTCTGAACGGGACGTATAAACTGCCGGTTACCGACGGCTCCGGCCGTGACCGCAACGTGCTGAAGCAGGCGGTCGGATTGTTGAAACAGGGCGGCTATACGATCCAGGGCGGCAAGATGGTCGACGCCTCCGGCCACCAACTCGCCTTCGAGATCATGACGCAGAATGCCGACCAGGAGAAGCTTGCCGTCGCCTATCAGCGTTCGCTGCAGACGATCGGCATTGCGGCTTCGATTCGCACAGTCGATGATTCGCAGTATCAGAGCCGGACGAACAGCTTCGATTACGACATGATCATCAAGTCCTATACTTCGTCGCTGTCGCCTGGAACCGAGCAACTCGGCCGCTGGTCTTCGGCAGCGCGCACTAAAGAGGGCAAGGATAGCTTTGCCGGCGCCAATGATCCCGATCTCGACACGCTGATCGATCACGTCTTGCGAGCACGCTCGGAAGAGGATTTCACTGCCGCCGTGCGCTCTTACGACCGGCTGCTGCTATCCAGCCACTACGTGCTGCCGCTGTACCATATGGACCAGCAGTGGGTTGCCCGCAGCAAGCGCATCGGCCATCCCGACGCGGTACCGCTTTACGGCTACCAGCTGCCGGTCTGGTGGGATACAAGCGCCCAATAGAAGCGGCCGAAACACTTCGGCCCAATGTCTCCTCCGGAGACACACAGAAGGAACATCATCATGGAGCACATCACCATCGACGTCGTCTCGGATGTCGTCTGCCCCTGGTGCTATCTCGGCAAGGCACGGCTGGAACTCGCCATCGCCGAAGTGCAGGACGAGATCGGCGTCGACATTAACTGGCGGCCATACCGGCTCAATCCGGACTACCCGAAGGAAGGCGTCGACCAGAAGAAGGCGCTGGCTGAGAAGCTCGGGGGCGAGGAGCGCGTGGCGCAGGCGCACAAGATGCTGACCGACTACGGTCGCGAAGTCGGCATCGCCTTCGATTTCGCGGCGATCAAGATTGGCCCGAACACGCTCGACGCCCACCGGCTCATCCACTGGGCGATGATCGAAGGCCGCGAGAAGCAGGACAAGGTCGTCACCGCCCTGTTCAAGGCGAATTTCGAGGAAGGCCGCAATGTCGGCGACCATGCGGTGCTGCTCGACATCGCCGAGAAGGCCGGCCTCGACCGGTCGGTCATCGCCTCGCTGCTTGCGTCCAATGCCGATAGCGATCTGATCGTCGCCGAAATCAAGGCGGCACAGGAGATGGGCGTCAACGGCGTGCCGTTCTTCATCTTCGACCAGCAATATGCCGTGAGCGGCGCCCAGACGCCCGATGTGCTGGCAAATGCGCTGCGCGATATCGCCAAGGCGAAGGCCGAGGCGCGATCGGGCCTCAACTGAGGCCGGCTGTGCGGATCGAGATCGAAGAGCCGCGGCAGAGCTGGGTCGAGGATTTTGCGATCCTCAAATCCGCCATCATGGGAGCAGCGCCCGCCGAATCTGCACATCCGCGAGAAAGGCCGTTTCAATCAGCGATATTCTCTTCTTTGCCGCGACTTCCTGCGCGCCCATCCGATAGCGGCAGGCGCCTACGCCCTGATCAAGCAGCGGCTTGCCCAAAGGTTTCCAGACGACGTCGATTTCTACTACGACATCAAGGATCCGGTGTTCGACATCATCATGGACGGCGCCAATGAGTGGGCAAAGCTGATCGGCTGGTCAGAACCGCCAGGCGATTGAAGGCCGCAGGCCTGGTATCGCGTAATTTTTGCGACAGCTCAGCCCAAGACCGGAACGCAGCGCACCTCGGTTTTCACCGAATTGGCGATGAAGCATTCGTCGTGGGCGCGATGATGCAGGGCGTGGAGCTCGCCGAGCGAAGGCTGCTTTTCGCCGCTGAAGACGACATGCGGCTTCAGCGTCACCACGGTCATGGCAAGACGGCCTTCGCTGTTCTTTTCCATGACGCCCTCGGCGGCATCGGTATAGCTGTCGACGCAAAAGCCTTGCTTGGCGGCAATCGACAGGAACCAGAGCATGTGGCAGCTGGAGAGCGAGGCGACGAAAGCCTCCTCCGGATCGACGGCGTCTTCGGCGGAATAGGGCAACGGAACCACATGCGAGGATGAGGACGCCCTCACCTCGATGCCGCCGTCGAAGGTCCAGCGATGGACGCGGCTGTAGCGGTTGTCGGTGAAGATCTCGCCGTTGCGCTGCCAGGCAACCCTCGCGGCATGTGTCGCCATAGCCGTCTCCCTCTATTGCTTGGCCATCTCGGCCAGTTGCGTCATGATGACTGCCGCGCCCTGCAAGCGCTTCTCAGGCGTCGGCAGGTCGCGGGTCAGAAACAGGCTGTGATCGGGGCGAATCTTCGCCATCGTACCCTGCTTGCCGATATAGGCGACGAGATTTGCCGGGTTCGGAAATTCCTTGTTGCGGAACTGCACGACCACACCCTTCGGGCCGGCGTCGAGTTTTTCGACATTTGCGGTGCGGCAGAGCGACTTGATGTAGACGATCTTCAGGAGATGCTGGACTTCGATCGGCATCGGCCCGAAGCGGTCGATCATCTCGGCGCCGAATCCGTCGATTTCCTTGAGTTCGGTAATCTCGCCCAATCGGCGGTAGAGCGCCATACGCAGATGCAGGTCCGGCACGTAACTCTCGGGGATCATCACGGTGGTGCCGACCGAAATTTGCGGCGACCAGCCGGTATCATGGATTTCGTCGACACCCTTGACCTCGGCGACAGCCTCTTCCAGCATCTGCTGATAAAGTTCGAAACCGACCTCCTTGATGTGGCCTGACTGCTCCTCGCCGAGCAGGTTGCCTGCGCCGCGGATATCGAGGTCGTGGCTTGCGAGCTGAAAGCCGGCGCCGAGCGTATCCAGTGACTGCAGCACCTTCAGCCGGCGCTCGGCCGTCGCCGTCAGCACCTTGTTGACCGGCAGGGTAAAGAGCGCGAAAGCGCGCACCTTGGAGCGGCCGACGCGACCGCGCAGCTGATAGAGCTGGGCAAGGCCGAACATATCGGCGCGATGGACGATCAGCGTATTGGCTGTCGGCACGTCGAGGCCGGATTCGACGATGGTTGTGGACAGCAGCACGTCGTAACGGCCTTCATAGAAGGCGTTCATGATGTCTTCCAGTTCGCCGGCCGGCATCTGGCCATGGGCGACGGCGACCTTCAGCTCCGGCACGTCGGACTGCAGGAAGGCGTGCACATCCGCCAGATCGGCAAGCCTCGGGCAGACATAGAAGCTCTGGCCGCCGCGATAGTGCTCGCGCATCAGCGTCTCGCGAATAACTAGGCTGTCGAAGGGCGAGATGAAGGTGCGCACCGCCATGCGATCGACCGGTGGCGTGGTGATCAGCGACAGTTCGCGCACGCCAGTCATGGCGAGCTGCAGCGTGCGCGGGATCGGCGTCGCCGACAGCGTCAGCACATGCACGTCGCTCTTCAGCTCCTTCAGCCGCTCCTTGTGCTTGACGCCGAAATGCTGCTCCTCGTCGATGATCAGCAGGCCGAGATTGGCGAATTTGATGCCGGCGCCGAGCAGCGCATGCGTGCCGACGACGATGTCAGTCTTGCCGTCCGCCACTTCCTTCTTGGTCAGCGCCAGCTCCTTCGATCCGACAAGGCGAGAGGCCTGCTGGACGCGAACCGGCAGGCCGCGGAAACGCTCCGAGAAGGTCTTGAAATGCTGGCGGGCGAGCAAGGTCGTCGGCACGACGACTGCGACCTGGACGCCGTTCATCGCCGCAACGAAAGCGGCGCGCAAGGCCACTTCGGTCTTGCCGAAACCGACATCGCCGCAGACGAGCCGGTCCATCGGCCGGCCGGCGCCGAGGTCGGAACGCACCGCGTCGATGGCGTTGTCCTGGTCCTCGGTCTCGTCATAGGGGAAGCGGGCGGCGAATTCGTCGTAAAGGCCGTCCGGCGCCGTCAGCATCGGCGCATGGCGCGTAAGGCGCTCGGCGGCGATGCGGATCAGCGCATCGGCCATGTCGAGCAGGCGCCGCTTGAGCTTGGCCTTGCGCATCTGCCATGCGCCACCGCCGAGCTTGTCGAGTTGGGCATCGGTGCCCTCGCCGCCGTAGCGCGAGAGAAGATCGATGTTTTCCACCGGCAGGAAGAGTTTGGCCTCGTCGGCATATTGCAGTTCGAGACAGGCATGCGGGGCGCCTGCCGCCTCGATGGTCTTCAGCCCGATGAAACGGCCGATGCCATGTTCGGCATGAACGACGATCGAGCCTTCGTCGAGGCCGGCGACCTCCGAAATGAAATCGGCGGCGCGCTTGCGGCGCTTGGAACGGCGCACCATGCGGTCGCCGAGAATATCCTGCTCGCCGATGACGACGAGATCGCCCGCCTCGAAGCCGGATTCGAGATTGAGCACCGCGGCAGCGGCCTCGCCTTTCTCCAGCGAGCGTATATCCTTCAGCGCCTCGACAGGCTTGACCTTTTCCAGGCCGTGCTCGTTCAGAACCTGCAGCAGGCGCTCCAGCGAACCTTCTGTCCAGGCGGTGATGAGCACCTTCGCGCCGGCGGCGCGGCGGTCGGCGACATGCTTGACGACGACGTCGAAGATGTTGATGCGTTCGGCATCCCCTCCGCCTTCGGCATTCGAGCGAGCCCAGCGCTGGCCCTGGCGGGCGTCGACATTGACGACCCGCCTTGCCTCACCCTCGACCTCGTTGAACGGGCTGATGCGGATCGCGCCGAGTGCGTCGAGGGTTTTGGCGAAGAGTTTGCTGTCGAGATAGAGCTGGCCTGGCGTCACCGGCTTGTAGGGCGTGCCCTGGGCCATCTGGCCTTTGGCCGGCTGACCGGAATTGAGGCGGGCGTCGTAATAGTCGAGGACAAGCTTGGAGCGTTCCTCGGCTGCTTCCCGCACCGTGTGGTCAGTGACGATGCGGAAGCCGCTGAGATAATCGAAGACGGTATCGAGCTTCTCGTAGAAGAGCGGCAGCCAGTGCTCCATGCCGGGATAGCGCCGGCCTTCGGAAACGGCGAGATAAAGCGCATCGTCACGCGTTGTCGCGCCGAAAGCGGAGAGATAGTTCTTGCGGAAGCGGCCGATCGTATCCGGCGTCAGCGTCACCTCGCTCATCGGGTTGAGATCGAGGGAGCGCACCTGGCCGGTGGTGCGCTGGCTGGCGGGATCGAAGCTGCGGATACTCTCCAGCGTATCGCCGAAGAAATCGAGGCGGACCGGCTCTTCCGAACCGGGCACGAAGACATCGAGAATGCCGCCGCGCACGGCATATTCGCCAACTTCGCGAACGGTCGCGACGCGGTCGAAGCCATTGCGCTCCAGACGCCCGGCGAGATCATCCATGCGCAGCTGGTTGCCTGGACGGGCCGAAAAACTCAGGCTTTCGATGACATCATGCGGCGCCACCTTCTGCAGCATGGCGTTGGCGGTGACGAGCACGATCGCGGCATGCGGCTTCTTGCGATGGGCGATGAGGCCGCCGAGTGCGGCAAGCCGGCGCGCCGAGGTATCGGCGCTCGGCGAGACGCGGTCATAGGGCAGACAGTCCCAGGCCGGCAGGGTGAGAACCGGAATGTCGGGGGCGACGAAGCCGAGCATCTGTTCCAGATCGGCCATACGATGGCCGTCCGACATGACATAGGCCACCGGCTCTCCCGCTCGGGCAAGCTCGGCGAGCAGCAGCGGTTCGAGGCCGGCGGGCACATTACCGATCGTCAGCGGCTCGGCAATGGCCGCAAGCTTCTTCGCATCAAAACCAGGGATCATTCCGGCGTCCTGAGGGGCTTGTCGAAATCGGGCTTGTAGGCGGCAAGCCTGGCAAACATCGGAGTCTGGAAACGCTCGGGAACTGGCCAGGTTCCCATAATCCAGCGGACCAGATCATTGTCCTCTTCGGCCATAATCGTTTCGAACTCGTCGAGCTCGGCTTCCGACAGCGTCGCGAGCTCGGCTTCGGCGAACTGGCCGAAAACCAGATCCATCTCGCGGATGCCGCGGTGCCAGCAGCGGAAAAGGATCCGGCGGCGGCGCGGGTCGAGACCGGCACTCGTGAGCGTGACACCTGTCATGGCATTACCTTCCTGTTGATGCGCCTCTATAGACCCTCGAAAGCGGCTTGTCAGCCTTGCCAAGGCGGCATTATTCATCGCATTTTGGCCGCATGCGCCCCGCCATTCTCGATCCGCTGTTTTCTCCTGTTTCGGGCCTTCCGGGCGTCGGCCCGAAGATCGCCGAACTGCTGGTCAAGCTGCTCGGACGCGAGACGCCGGAGGATTGCCGGGTCATCGACCTTTTGTTTCACGCACCCTTCTCGCTGATCGACCGGCGCAATCAGCCGGGGATCGCCCGGGCGCCGCAGGGCGCGATCGTCACCATCACCGCACGTGTCGATCGGCATCAGGTGCCGCCGCGCGGCAAAAGCAATGTCCCCTATCGGGTCTTCCTGCACGACGAGACCGGCGAGCTGACGCTGGTCTTCTTCCGCGGCCAGGCGGCATGGCTGGAAAAGCAGCTGCCCATCGATGCGGAGGTGACGGTCAGCGGCAAGATCGACTGGTTCAACGGCCGCGCCTCGATGGTGCATCCCGACTATATCGTCAAAGCGGAGGAGGCCGAAAGCCTGCCGCTCGTCGAGCCGATCTATCCGCTGACGGCGGGGCTTTCGCCGAAAACGCTGCGCAAGATTGTCGACGCCGCCCTGCCGCGCTTTCCGGAGATGCCGGAATGGATCGACCCGACGCTGACGCAGAAGCAGGGTCTGCCGTCGATCCGTGACAGCTTTCATATGCTGCACGAGCCGCGCGATCCCGCAGATGTCGATCCACAGGCCCCTGCCCGAAGGCGGCTTGCCTATGACGAATTTCTGGCCGGCCAACTGTCGCTCAGCTTGGTGCGCCAGAGGCTGCGCAAAGTGGCGGGCCAGCCGGTGCATGCCACCGGTGCGGTCAGCAGTAAGATCGTGAAGGCGCTGCCCTTCTCGCTCACGTCAAGCCAGAACGATGCGATCGCCGAGATCCTGAAGGACATGGCCGGTCAGGAGCGGATGCTGCGGCTGCTGCAGGGCGATGTCGGCTCCGGCAAGACGCTGGTGGCGCTGATGGCGATGGCGGCGGTGATCGAGGCCGGCGGCCAGGCCGTGCTGATGGCGCCGACCGAAATCCTGGCGCGGCAGCACCACGCGACCATCTCGAAATTCGCCGCCTCCGCCGGCCTCGGCATCGAAGTGCTGACCGGGCGCACCAAAGGGCGCGAACGCGAAGACATCCTGGAACGCATCGGCTCCGGCGCAGCGCAGATCATCATCGGCACGCATGCGCTATTTCAGGAGAGCGTCAGTTACGCAAACCTGATGCTCGCCGTCGTCGACGAGCAGCACCGTTTCGGCGTTCACCAGCGCCTGCGGCTGACGGCGAAGGGCATCTCGCCGCATATGCTTGTCATGACCGCGACGCCTATCCCTCGCACGCTTGTGCTGGCTGCCTTCGGCGACATGGACGTTTCCAAACTCACCGAGAAGCCGGCCGGCCGCAAGCCGATCCAGACAATCACCGTGCCGATGGAACGAACAGGCGAAATCGTCGGGCGGTTGCGGGGGGCGATCGCTGAAGGCAAGAAGGCGTACTGGATCTGCCCGCTGGTCGAGGAGTCCGAAGAACTAGACCTGATGTCGGCGGAGGAGCGGCATGCGACGCTCGTCTCCGCGCTCGGTCCCGATATCGGCCTCATCCACGGTCGTATGAGCGGCGCGGAGAAGGATGCGGCGATGATGGCCTTCAAGAACGGCGAGACCCGCCTTCTCGTCGCCACCACCGTCGTCGAGGTCGGCGTCGACGTGCCGGATGCGACGATCATGGTGATCGAACATGCCGAACGCTTCGGCCTGGCGCAACTGCATCAGCTGCGAGGCCGCGTCGGGCGCGGCGATGAGGCTTCGACCTGCATCCTGCTCTATAAGGGGCCGCTCGGCGAAACCGGCCATTCCCGGCTTTCGATCATGCGGGAGACGGAGGACGGTTTTCGCATCGCCGAAGAGGATCTGAAGCTGCGCGGCGAAGGCGAATTGCTCGGCACAAGGCAATCCGGCACGCCGGGTTTTCGCATTGCCAGCCTCGAGGCGCATGCCGATCTGCTTGAGATTGCTCGTAAGGATGCGGCCTACCTCATTGAGCGCGATCCGGAACTGACCAGCGAAAGAGGACAGGCGATCCGCACCCTGCTCTATCTCTTCCGCCGAGATGAGGCGATCCGGTTTCTGAGAGCAGGATAAAGCGCGCCACTACGCGCCATGCATGGCGTTATCGCAAAACCGCTAAACACTTTTGGGCGACATGCATCAATCAGCCTTGGAAACCGCCACCGGCTTCGGCCGCGGCAAATGCTTCGGCTTCGGCTCGGACTGAGGGATTTCAGGAGCCACGAGCCCGCCTGAGATCAGGAATTTGGCCGCGTCTTCCGGCGACATGTCGAGCAACACGATCTTCTCGCGCGGCACGAAGACGAGGAAACCGGCGGTCGGCACCGGAGTCGGAGGCAGGAAGACCGCGACCATATCCTGGCCCATGGCGTTGAACTTCGAAGCGATCTCGCCCTTGGCATCGGTGGCCACGAAAACCAGCGCCCAGAGGCCGGGACTGGGATATTCGATGAGGCCGACTTTCTTGAAAGAGTTCGACTGCTCCTTCAGCACCGTTTCGAAAATCTGCTTCACGCTTCTATAGATCGTGCGCACCAGCGGCATGCGCTGGACGACCGATTCGCCGAAACCGACGATGCTCTGGCCGATCAGGTTCTTGCCGAGAAAACCGACAACGGTGATCAGCACGACGGCCGTCAGCAGGCCGAAACCGGGAATGGCGAAATTGAGATAGCTTTCCGGATTCCAGCGCGCCGGAATATAGGGCCTGACCCAGCTGTCCGACCAGTGGATGAAGGTCCAGGTCAGCCAGATGGTAATCGCGATCGGCGCGCAGATGATCAGGCCTGCGAGAAAATTATTCCTCAGCCGGGTCGCGACCGGCATTCTGGGGGTGTTGTCGGTCATCTCTCCTGATGAGCTCCATCTCAGTCGTGGACAGGCCGGAACGCCGGCCTTTCCCCCTTGTCCGCACACCAAAATTGCCAGAATTCGAGGGTGCGCACAATATGTTTCGCAGCGAAGACAGCGGCCTTGCAGGCTTATTCCACTGTTACAGATTTCGCCAGGTTGCGCGGCTGATCGACGTCGGTGCCCATGAAAACGGCAGTGTGATAGGCGAGCAGCTGGATCGGCAGCGAAAAGATCATAGGCGCGATGATTTCGTCGACGACAGGCAGGGTAATCGTTGCCATGGTCGGCAGTTTCGAGGCGGCCGCACCCGCGTCGTCGGTGATGAAAATGATGCGGCCGCCGCGGGCTGCGACCTCCTGCATGTTCGAAACGGTCTTTTCGAAGAAGCGGTCGTAAGGGGCAATGACGATGACCGGCATGTTCTCGTCGATCAGCGCTATCGGCCCGTGCTTCAACTCACCGGCGGCATAGCCTTCGGCGTGGATATAGGAAATTTCCTTGAGCTTCAGCGCGCCTTCCATGGCGAGCGGGAAGCTGGTGCCGCGGCCGAGATAGAGCACGTCCCTGCATTTCGACAGTTCACGCGACAGGCTTTCCATCTGCGGCTGGATAAGATTCAGCACCCTGCTCATGATGCGCGGCATCTCGGCGAGATGGCGCACCAGCGCCCTCTCCTCCTCAGCACTCACCGTGCCGCGCGCCTTGCCGGCGCCGATCGCCAGTGACGCCAGCACGGCGAGTTGGCAGGTGAAGGCCTTGGTCGAGGCGACGCCGATTTCGGGACCGGCCATGATCGGGAAGACGGCGTCGGATTCGCGGGCAATCGTCGATTCGCGCACATTGACGACAGCGCCGATCTTCAAGCCGTTGTCGCGGCAATAACGCAGCGATGCCAGCGTATCGGCGGTCTCGCCCGACTGGGAGATGAAGAGTGCGGCCTGCGATGGCGAGAGCGGCATTTCGCGGTAGCGGAATTCGGAGGCGACGTCGATCTCAACAGGCAGGCGGGCATAACGCTCGAACCAGTATTTGCCGACAAGGCCTGCGAGATAGGCGGTGCCGCAGGCCGAAATCGCAAGGCTGCTTGCCGCCTTGAAATCGATCGCGGCGGCATTGGCGCCGATCGTGTTCTCGGCGAAATCCACATAGTGGCTGAGCGCGTGGGAGATCACCTCCGGCTGCTCGTAGATTTCCTTTTCCATGAAATGGCGGTGATTGCCCTTGTCGACGACATAGGCGGTCGCCTGCGAGATCTGGCGGGCTCGTTTGACCGGCTTTCCGGCAAAATCGAGCACGGCGACGCCGTCGCGCGTGATGAGGGCGCAATCGCCGTCGGCCAGATAGGTGATCTCGTTGGTGAAGGGCGAAAGCGCAATCGCATCCGACCCCAGGAACATCTCGCCACGGCCGTAGCCGACGGCAAGCGGCGGGCCTGAGCGGGCGGCCATGATCGTGCCGGGATCGGCCTTGAGCATGACGGCCAGCGCATAGGCGCCGGTCACCCGGTTCAGCATCTTCAACATGGCGGCGCGCGGCTCGAGCCCCTCGCGCAGATATTTCGCCATCAGCTGGGCAACGACTTCGGTATCGGTCTGAGTGTCGAAGACCGCGCCCGCTTCGGTCAGTTCATCGCGAAGCTCGGAGAAATTTTCGATGATGCCGTTATGAACGACGGCCACGCCTTCAACGAAATGCGGATGGGCATTGGTCTCGTTGGGCACGCCGTGTGTTGCCCAGCGCGTATGGGCAATACCGACCGCACCAGGCAACGGTTCGGCGTCGAGGCGCTTTTCCAGATTGAAGAGCTTGCCCTCGGCGCGACGGCGATCCATCACGCCCTCGTGGATGGTAGCGACACCGGCAGAATCATAACCGCGATATTCCAGGCGCTTCAGCGCATCGACCAGGCGCCCGGCGACAGGCTGAGTTCCGACGATCCCCACAATTCCGCACATGCAATATCCCCATAAGGCTTCAATATTGAGGCCAGTCCTAAAGATTTCCGCTTATTTCTCAATCGGCTCCGCGGTCACTTTGAATTTCCGCCGGTTACGCAAAGCGGGCTTAAACCTTGGCCTTCTTCGCCGCCTTTATGGCGAGCGCACGCTCGCGCAACAGCGTCGCGCGGCCGGGCTTGATCTCCTGGCGGGCGCGTCCGAGCGCCAGCGCATCGGCCGGCACGTTGGCGGTGATGACGCTGCCGGAGGCGATATAGGCGCCGTCACCGATCGTCACCGGCGCGACCAGCGAGGAATTGGAGCCGACGAAGGCGTTTTGCCCGATCACCGTTTCGCTCTTGTTGACCCCGTCATAATTGCAGGTGATCGTGCCCGCACCGATATTGCTGCCGGCACCGACGACAGCATCGCCGATATAAGTCAGATGGTTGACCTTGGCGCCCTCGCCGATCCGGCCGTTCTTGACCTCGCAGAAATTGCCGACCTTCGAACCGTTGGCGAGATCGGCACCCGGCCTCAGCCGCGCAAAGGGGCCGACGGTCGCGCCTTCGCTGACATGGGCGCCCTCGATATGCGAGAAGGAGTGGATGATGGCGCCGCTGTCGATCACGGCACCGGGTCCAAAGACCACGTTCGGCTCAATCAGCGCGTCTTGGGCGATGACGGTGTCGTAGGAGAGGAACACCGTTTCCGGCGCGATCATCGTAACGCCTGCGAGCATCATCTCGCGGCGGCGACGCTCCTGCCAAAAGCGTTCGATGACGGCGAGTTCGGCGCGGTTGTTGCAGCCGGTCATCTCGATTTCAGGAGCGTCGACAGCGGTGACGCGGCCACCGAGCGAACGGGCGATCTCGACGAGATCGGTCAGATAGAATTCGCCCTTGGCATTGGCATTACCGATGCGCGAGAGAAGATCGAGCGCCTTGCGGCCGTTGATCGCCATCAATCCGCTGTTGCACCAGGTCACAGCCCGCTCGGCGTCGGTCGCGTCCTTCTCCTCGCGAATGGCGATGAGTTCGCCGTCCTTGACGAGCAGGCGGCCATAGCCGGTCGGCCGGTCGGTATGAAAACCGATGACGACGATGTCGCTGCCGTCGGCGAGTCCCTGGCGGGCGGCCTTGAGCGGCCCGTCGGTCTGGAGCGGCACGTCGCCATAGGTAACGAGGATGTCGTCATAGCCTCTGGCGATGACCTCGCGCGCCGCCAGCACCGCATGGCCAGTGCCGAGGCGTTCCTTCTGCAGACAGGCTTCGATGCCGACACCGTCTATGCTTGCGGCCTTTGCCACCTCCTCGGCATTGCGGCCGACGACGAGGGCGACGGAGGAAATGCCGGCGGAGGCGACCGCCTCGACCACATGGGCGATCATCGGACGGCCGGCGACCGGATGCAGCACTTTCGATTTCGAAGATTTCATCCGCGTGCTGTCACCGGCGGCAAGGATGACGGCAAGACAAGTACGTTCCATGATCTGCTCCGCGAATCCGCGTGATGAGGCGGCTTTTCTGCCTCATACTGCATAATTCCTGAAATCGGAAATCCATTTCAGGGTTAGATTGCGGGTGAAATCGGCCCCAGGACAACAGGAGAGCCGTGGGCCGCGAAGGCCTCGTGCACGTGATCGCGGCCATCCACGATCACGACCTCCATCGCACGCCGAGCCGCGGCACTGTCGCCCGAAACGATGGCATCGACGATGCGCATGTGGGTATCGGCGATATTGGCGAACCCATTTTCGGAGGGCGGCGTGCTGATGCGGAACATGCCGACCAGGGCCGCTTCGATGAGGCTGCCGAGGGTGCGCATGAAAGGATTGTGCGAGGCTTCGGCTATCGCCAGGTGAAAGCGCAGGTCGGCGAGCGCCAGGCTGTCGGCCGTATGCCCGCTGGCCGCCATTTCCTGCGCCAGTTCGCGAAGCGTCTCGATTTCCTCGGTGCTGGCGCGCTCGGCGACGAGACCTGCGGCGAAGGGTTCGACGGCAAGGCGGATATCGTAAAGATGCAGCAGGAATTCTTCCGTCACGCCATTATCGAAGTGCCAGGCGATGATTTCGCTGTCGAACATGTTCCAGAGGGTTTTCTCGGTCACGCGCGTGCCAACCCGCGCCTTGGCGACAACCATACCCTTGGCTGCGAGCGTCTTCATCGTTTCACGCAAGACGGTGCGCGACACCTTGAAGCGTTGAGCCAGTTCGGTATCGCCGGGCAGGATCGAGCCGACCGGATAGGTGCCGGCGACGATTGCCTTGCCGAGCTCGTCGACCACCTGTGCATGGCTCGTCCGGGTTCGGCGCCCTGTCTTGCGTGCCTCGATGAATTTGTTGCGCAAAGGACCCGCCCCCCTCAGGCATACCTCTTGTTCAGGCTGGAAAGGAACAGGATCGCCTTCTGCATCAGAATAAATGCAAATAGCAGCAGGCCAATCAGAATCTTCGTCCACCAGCTCGACAGCGTGCCGTCGAAGGTGATGTAGGTCTGAATGAGTCCCTGGATCAGAATCCCGATCAAGGTTCCCGCCACGAAGCCCGCTCCTCCGGTCAGCAGCGTCCCCCCAATGACCACCGCAGCGATGGCGTCAAGTTCGACGCCGACTGCCGCAAGAGAATATCCTGCAGAGGTGTACAGCGAAAAAACGATTCCGGATAGACCAGCGAGAAAACCCGACAGTGCGTAGATCTGGATCGTCGTGCGGCCGACCGGCACGCCCATCAACCGCGCCGTCTGCGGCCCGCCGCCGAGTGCATAGACGTTGGTGCCGAAGCGGGTGCGGTGGGCGATGAAGATGCCGGCGGCAAAGACCAGAAGCATGACTGCGCCGATCAGCGTCAGCCGGCCACCGCCGGGCAGCCGCCAATAGAGGCTCGTCAGCGTGGAATAATAGTCGTGGTTGATCGGAATACTGTCGATCGAGAGCACGAAGGCGATACCGCGCGCCAGGAACATGCCGGCAAGCGTGACGATGAAGGCCGGCATTTCGAGATAGTGGATGATGGCGCCCATGATGGCGCCGAAGGCGGTGGTGATGACGAGGACCAGCGCAAAGGCAAGCAGCGGATGGATCGAGGTGTTCTGCAGGATCACCGCGAGGAACACGCCGGTGAAGGCGATGACCGAACCGATCGACAGATCGATGCCGCCGGAGATGATGACGAAGGTCATGCCGACGGCGGCAATGCCGAGGAAGGCATTGTCGGTCAGAAGATTGCCGATGACGCGCGTCGACAGCATGTTCGGGTATTGCAGCGTGCAGCCGGCATAAGCGAGCACGAAGATGACGATGGTCGCAAGCAGCGGCAGATATTTGGAGTTCATTTCGGCTACTCCCTTCCGCCCTGCCGGCGGCTGGCGAAGATGGCCAGCGATTGCACCGCCGGAGACTGAATGACGAGGATCACAATGATAATGACCGCCTTGATGATCAGGTTGAACTCCGGCGGAAATCCGGAGGACAGGATGCCGGTGTTGACCGCCTGGATGATCATTGCGCCGATCAGCGAGCCGACAATGCTGAATCTTCCGCCGAGCAGCGAGTTGCCGCCGACGACGACAGCGAGGATGGCATCAAGCTCCAGCCAGAGACCTGCATTGTTGGCGTCGGCGCCCTTGATGTCGGCCGCGACGATGATACCCGCGATCGAGGCGCAAAGCCCGCTCAGCATATAGACCGCCATCAGCAACACCGGTGTTTGAATGCCGGAAAGCGTGCTGGCGCGGCGATTGATGCCGACAGCCTCGAGCAGCATGCCGAGCGCCGTGCGGCGAACGAGCAGGATGACGAGAAGACCGACGAGCAGCCAGATGACAACGGGCATCGGCAGGAGCGCCATGGAGCCGCTGCCGAAGAAGATCAGGCCGTCATCGTTGAACGTCAGGATCGCGCCCTCGGTGATGAGCTGGGCAATGCCGCGGCCGGCAACCATCAGCACCAGCGTGGCAATGATCGGCTGGATGTTGAGGATCGCCACCAAAAAACCGTTCCAGACGCCGCAGGCAAGCCCGATCGCCAATGTCAGCAAAATCGTGTAGGTCACTGAATTTCCGGACACAATCGACGAAGCTGCAACGGCGCCGCAGATGGCGATGACCGCGCCGACCGACAGGTCGATGCCCTTGGTAGCAATCACCAGCGTCATGCCGATCGCCAACAAGGCCACCGGCGCGCCGCGATTGAGCACGTCGATCAGGCTGCCATAGAGGCGTCCATTTTGAACAACGACATTAAAAAACTGCGGCGACGTTATGAAATTCAACAGAAGAATGACTACGAGTGCGATCAGTTGTGGCGCCAGGCGATAGGCCAGCCCATTGCGAGAGGATTTCATGCATCCTCCTTCTTGTGCTCGGCGGCGGCGATGGCATCGACGATACCGGCTGCGGTGATGCGCTCGCCCGTCAATTCGGCGATATGCTGCCTGTCGCGAAGTACGATGACACGTGAACTATAGGCGACAAGCTCTTCAAGTTCCGAGGAAATTACAATCAGTGACATGCCTTCGGCGCAGAGCTGTTCGATGAGCCGGATGATCTCCGCATGGGCGCCGACATCGATGCCGCGGGTTGGCTCGTCGAGGATGAGAAACTTGGGATTGGTTGCCAGCCAGCGGGCGAGGATCGCCTTCTGCTGATTGCCGCCGGAGAGCAGCCGGATCGGTTTTTCACGGTCGGTGGTGCGGATATCGAGCGCTTTGATATAGCGGTCGGCGAGCGCGTTCTGCTCGGCGCGCGACAGCGGCCGGGTCCAGCCGCGGCGAGCCTGCAGCGCCAGTGCGATATTTTCCCTGATCGAAAGGTCGCCGACGATGCCATCGGTCTTGCGGTCCTCCGGGCAGAAGCCGAAACCTTTTTCGATTGCGGCGCGCGGGCTGGAAAGGGTGACGGGCTGGCCGTCGATCGTCGCACTGCCGCTATCGGCATGTTCGACGCCGAAGAGCAGCTCGGCGGTTTCGGTGCGCCCGGAACCAAGCAGCCCTGCCACGCCGACCACCTCGCCGGCGCGCACATCGAGATCGAAGGGCTTGACCTTGCCGCGTTTGCCGTAGCCGGAAAAGCGGTACCGGACCTCGCCCGCCGCGATGCTGCGTTCCCCGACCGCCTCTTCGGCCTGGGCAAGCTCGCGGCCGAGCATCATGGCGATCAGACCCTGGCGCGGCAACTCGGCGGCGTCACGGGTGCCGACGAGCTTGCCGTTGCGCAGCACGGTGATGCGATCGCTGATCGCATAGACCTGCTCGAGGAAATGGGTGATGAAGACAATGCCGAGGCCACGCTTCTTCAGGTCCTCAATGATGCGAAAGAGCAGCGCCACTTCCTGGTTGTCCAGGCTTGCCGTCGGCTCATCCAATATCAGCACCTTGCCGGAGAGATCGACGGCACGGGCGATGGCGACGACCTGCTGGACGGCGACGGAGAAACGGGCGAGTTCGGCGGTGACGTCAATATCGATGCCGTAACCGGCGAGCAGTTCGCGCGCCTTGCGGTTCATCGCACGCACGTCGGTCATGCCGAAACGCCTCGGCTGGCGTCCGAGAAAGAGGTTTTCAGCGACGCTTAGATTGGCGAGGAGGTTGACCTCCTGATAAACGGTCCCGATACCGAGTTTCTGGGCAGCGAGCGTATTGGCCGGATTGATTTCCAGGCCGTCGAGCATCAGGCTGCCGCCGTCGCGATGATAGGCGCCGGTGATGCACTTGATCAGCGTCGATTTTCCGGCGCCGTTCTCGCCGAGAAGCGCATGAACCTCCCCGCGGCGCAGCGTGAAATCAACCTTATCAAGGGCGACGGCGCCGGGAAAGAACTTGGATATAGCCGAGGCTGCGAGAATATTCTCGTTATTGTGAACCATGAGGGCTGCTGTGTCCTGATATTGCGCCGTGCGCCCGCGCCAAGACAGGGCTGCCGCCCGATCCGGCACCGGCAGTTCCGCACCGGCCCATTGTGGGCCAGTGCGGTTGCAGGTTCAAATCAGTAGCCCTGACCCTTCTTCTCTTCGTAGACCTTCATCGGATTGTCGGCCGGCGTGTAGAGCTTGGACTCGGTCTGGATCCACTTCGGCGGAGCCTTCTTGTCCTTCAGATAGGCTTCGAGCGCGTCGAAGGCAGGACCAGCCATGTTCGGCGTCAGCTCGACGGTGGCGTTGGACTCGCCTTCCGACATCGCCTTGAAAATATCCGGCACGGCGTCGATAGAGACGACAAGGATATCCTTGCCGGGCTTCAGGCCGGCTTCCTTGATCGCCTGGATGGCGCCGACGGCCATGTCGTCGTTGTGGGCATAGAGCGCGCAGATGTCCTTGCCGCCATTTTCGGCCTTCAGGAAGCTTTCCATGACTTCCTTGCCCTTGGTGCGGGTGAAGTCACCGGTCTGGCTGCGAACGATCTTGAGGTTGTCGTGGCCGGCAAGAGCTTCTTCGAAGCCCTTCTTGCGGGCGATCGCCGGCGAGGAACCGGTGGTGCCCTGCAGTTCGACGACATTGCACTTCTTGTCGCCGACGGTCTTCACCAGGAAGTCGCCTGCGACCTTGCCTTCATGAACGAGGTCCGAGGTCACGGCCGTCAGGTAAAGATCGTCCGGAGCCTTGATGGTGCGGTCGAGAAGGATGACCGGGATCTTGGCTTCCTTGGCTTCCTTCAGAACGTCGTCCCAGCCGGTTTCAACAACCGGAGCGATCAGAATGGCATCAACGCCCTGAGCAATGAAGGAGCGCAATGCCTTGATCTGATTTTCCTGCTTCTGCTGCGCGTCGGCAAACTTCAGATCGATGCCGCGCTTCTTTGCCTGTTCTTTGGTGACAGTGGTTTCAGCCGCACGCCAGCCCGATTCCGAGCCGATCTGCGAGAAGCCGACCGTCAAGCCGCCGGCCGAAGCCGAACCGAACATGCAGGCAGCAAGAACCGTGGCACTCAAAAGTGCAGTCTTCAATTTCATGATATCCTCCCAATGCCGCTCCTTCGCGGCGCAGGGTCAAAAAATCATATAGTATTACTTTTGGCAATCACTTTTTTTAGCGTTCCAGCAGAAAAAAGGGCGCCCGCCAGGACGCCCTTGGAAGTTGCAGAAGCCGGGGGAATTATTGCGCCGGCAGCTTGTCGTCGACACCTTCGACATAGAAGTTCATGCCGAGCAGGGTGGCGTCATCTGCCTTCTCGCCCGCCTTCAGCCACGGCGTGCCGTCCTGCTTGTTGATCGGACCGGTGAAGGGATGCAACTCGCCCGATTTGATCTTGGCTTCGGTTTCCTCGGCCATCTTCTTCACATCGTCAGGCATGTTGGTGTACGGCGCCATCTTCAGAATGCCGTCCTTTAGGCCGTCCCAGCTCTGTTCCGACTTCCAGGTGCCGTCGAGGAGCGCGTGAACGCGTTTGGAGTAGTAAGCGCCCCAGGTGTCGACGATCGCTGTCAGTTGCGCCTTCGGGCCGGCTGCGATCATGTCGGACGCCTGACCGAAGGCGTGGATGCCGCGTTCTTCGGCAACCTGCATCGGCGCTGTCGTATCGGTGTGCTGCGTCAAGACGTCGACTCCCTGGTCGACCATCGCCTTGGCCGCATCGGCTTCCTTGCCTGGGTCGAACCAGGTGTTGACCCAGATGACCTTCAGCTTGAAGCTCGGATCAATCGACCTAGCGCCCTGCTCGAAGGAGTTGATGCCCATCACCACTTCGGGAATCGGGAACGAAGCGATGTAGGCGGCGCCGTGATTCTTCGAGGTCTTGGCGGCGATCTGGCCGAGGATGTAGCGGCCTTCATAGAATCGCGAGTTGTAGGTCGCGAGATTCGGGCCAGTCTTGTAGCCGGTGCCATGCTCGAACTTGACCTTCGGGAATTTGGCTGCGACCTTAACCGTCGCATCCATGAAGCCGAAGGACGTGGTGAAGATCAGCTTGCAGCCGGAGCGGGCCAGACGTTCGATGGCGCGCTCGGCGTCCGGACCTTCCGGCACGTTTTCGAGATAAGGCGTTTCGATCTTGTCGCCGAATTCGGCCTGGACCTGCTGGCGGCCGAGATCGTGGGCCTGCGAATAGCCGCCATCGGTGTGCGAACCGACATAGACGAAGCAGACCTTCGTCTTCTCCGCGGCCTGAGCGGCGGAGGAAATGCCGATCAGGGCGGCGGCCGAGGCGGCGAGTGCAAATGCGAACTTCTTCATGGTTACCCCTGTTGGTTTGAAGTTATTGCGGAAACCCGTCCTTGTGTCGTTGTCTATCGCTCCGGCACGAAGGCCTTCCCAAGCGATGCGGGCGTGTTGATCAACGTCGTGCGCCGATTATGGGAAATGATGATGAGAACCACAATAGTCGCGGCATAGGGCAGCATCGAAAGGAACTGCGCGGGAATTCCGAGACCGAAGGCCTGCGCGTGCAACTGCAGGATGGTGACCGCGCCGAAGAGATATCCGCCGGCAAAAACCCGCCATGGCCGCCAGGAGGCGAAAACGACAAGCGCCAGGGTGATCCAGCCGCGGCCGGCCGACATGTTCTCCGCCCATTGCGGCGTGTAGACGAGCGAGAGCTGCGCGCCGGCAAGACCGGCGCAGGCGCCGCCGAACATCACCGCCAGGTAACGCGTGCGGATGACACCGATGCCGAGCGTATGGGCCGACGTATGACTGTCGCCGATCGCTCTCAGTTTCAGCCCGGCCCGGCTGCGGAACAGGAACCAGCTGACGCCGATCACAAGTGCAATCGACAGGTAGAAGATCAGATCCTGCCTGAACAGAACATGGCCGATGACGGGAATATCCGACAGGACGGGAATGACGATCTCTTCGAGGCGAATGCCGGGAACGCTGACATAGGGCTCGCCGAGCATGCCCGATGCGCCGAGGCCGAGAAGCGTAAGCGCCAGTCCCGTCGCCACCTGATTGGCCACCAGCGTCAGCGTCAGGAAGGCGAACAGCAGCGAGAACAGCGCACCTGTCGCTATGCCGCAGATGATCCCGACATAGGGCGAGCCCGACGTCTGCGCGCCGGCAAAAGCGGCGACTGCGCCCATAATCATCATGCCTTCGACGCCGAGGTTCAGAACGCCGGAGCGCTCCGTCACCAGTTCGCCAAGCGCGGCGATGACCAGCGGCGTCGAGGCAGTGATAACGGTCAGCAGAATGGCTTCGAAGATGCTCATGCTCCCACGCCCCTGACCCGCGACCAGACGATGCGGAGTTTGTAGTAGATCAGCGTATCGCAGGAGAGCACGAAGAAGAGCAGCAGGCCCTGGAAGACGCGGGTGACCTTGTCGGAGACGCCGAGCGACAGCTGCGCCGCTTCGCCGCCGAGATAGGTCAGCGCCAGCACCAGGCCGGACGCGATGATGCCGAGCGGATTGAGCCGGCCGAGGAAGGCGACGATGATGGCGGTGAAGCCGTAGCCCGGCGAGATGGCGGGCTGCAGGTGGCCGATCGAACCGGAGACCTCAGAGATTCCGGCAAGGCCGGCAAGCGCGCCCGAGAAGAGGAAACTAAACCAGATCATCTTCTTCGACGAGAAGCCGGCAAAGCGCCCTGCCCGCTCCGACTGGCCGAGCACGACGATCTCGAAACCTTTGAGCGTATAGCGCAGCATGAACCAGACGCCGATCGCCGCGATGATGGCAAAGATGAAGGCCCAATGGGCCCGACCCGATTCCTCCCAGATCGCCGGCAGCACCGCTTCCGGCGCGAAATCCCGTGACACCGGGAAGTTGAAGCCCTGCGGATCGCGCCAGGCGCCGCGCACCAGCCAATCGAGGAAGAGCTGGGCAATATAGACCAGCATCAGCGATGTCAGGATTTCGTTGGTGTTGAAATGGGCCTTCAACAGCGCCGGAATGGCGGCAAAAAGTGCGCCGCCCAGCGCGCCGAGCAGCAGCATCAACGGCAGGGCGAGAGGCGAATGCCAGTCGTAGAAGACGATCGGCAGATAGGACCCGGTGATGGCGCCGATGGTGAACTGCCCTTCGGCGCCGATGTTCCAGTTGTTCGAGCGGTAACTGACGGCAAGGCCGACGGCGATGAGGATCAGCGGTGCTGCCTTGATCGCCAGCTCGTGCAGCGACCAGACCTCGAGCAGCGGCTCGACAAAGAATGCATCGAGCGCCTCGACCGGATCCTTGCCGAGTATGGCGAACATGATGGCGCCGAAGGCGAGCGTCAGGGCAAGGGCCAGGAGCGGCGAGACGAAAGCGAAGAGCTTCGAGACGTCGGGACGTTTTTCCAGTTCAATGCGCATGGGCAGTCTCCGCGGCCGAACTGCCTTCATGCAGGCCGCCCATCAGCAGGCCGATCTTTTCGCGGGTCAGTTCGCCGGCCGGATAGGGCCGGGAAAGGCGCCCCTCGGAGATGACGGCGATATCGGTTGCCACTTCGAAGATTTCGTCGAGGTCCTGGCTGATGACGACGACGGCGGAGCCGGCCTTTGCAAGATCGACGAGCGCCTGGCGAATGCGGCTTGCCGCCCCCGCATCGACGCCCCAGGTCGGCTGGTTGACGACGAGCACGGCCGGCTGGCGGTCGAGCTCGCGGCCGACGATGAATTTCTGCAGATTGCCGCCGGAGAGCGAGCCGGCGGCGGGATCGTCACCGCTCTTGCGGACGTCCATCGCTTCGGAAATGCGCCGCGCCGCAGACTTGACCGCGCCCTGCCTGATGATGCCGAGCACGCCCAGAAAGGCTTTGCGATCCGACTGACTGCGGGCCAGCACCAGATTGTCGGAAAGCTTCATGGCGGAAACGGCAGCGTGCCCGTGCCGCTCCTCCGGCACGAAACCGGCGCCAAGCAGGCGGCGGGCGGTAATGCCCTGAGTGCCCACGGGCTTCTTGCGGATGATGATCGCTTCGGCTGAGGCAACCGGATACTCGCCGGACAACGCGTCGAACAACTCGCTCTGGCCGTTGCCAGCGACCCCGGCAATCGCGAGGATCTCGCCTGCACGCACCGTCATGGAGACGTCGCGCAGCGGCATGGCAAAGGGGGTGCGCGCGGCAACCGACAGGTTCGAAACGGCAAGCTGCACCTCGCCCCTGTCGCTGCGCTCCGGATGGGTAACAGTCGCCACCTCGCTGCCGACCATCATGCGGGCGAGCGAGGCAGGCGTTTCCTGCCTGGGATCGCAGGCGCCGGTCACCCGGCCATGGCGCAGTACGGTGGCGCGATCGCAGATGCGCTGCACCTCCTCCAGACGGTGGCTGATATAGAGAACCGAGCGCCCCTCGGCGCGCAACTTGAACAGCGTCTCGAACAGCCTGTCGGCCTCCTGCGGCGTCAGCACCGAGGTCGGCTCGTCGAGAATGATCAGCTTCGGGTTCTGCAGCAGCGCCCGGACGATCTCGATGCGCTGGCGCTCGCCGACCGAGAGATCGGCGACATGGGCATGCGGATCGAGCGGCAGGCCGTAGGTGACCGACAGCGCCCTCGCCTCCTCGGCAATGTGGTCGATCGGGATGGCGTCATCGAGCGATAGCGCGATGTTTTCGGCCACCGTGAGGGCCTCGAACAGTGAGAAATGCTGGAAGACCATGCCGATGCCGTGTTTGCGGGCTTCGCCCGGCGAGGCGATGACGACAGGGCTGCCTTCCCAAAGGATCTGCCCGTGCGTCGGCTCGAGAACACCGAACAGCATCTTGACCAAGGTGGACTTGCCTGCGCCATTTTCGCCGAGAAGCGCATGAATTTCGCCCGGCGCTATGTCGAGATCGATGTCATTGCAAGCGGCAAAGCCACCGAAAAACTTCGTCAGCTTCTGGACGGATAACAACGCACCGGAATCCGGCACATTCAATGCAGACACGTTCCCCTCATTTCTTCTGCCAACCGGTCCGTTCGGATCTCATGTAATCAGCAGCGTCGTTCCTGTCGTTTTTCTCGCTTCCAGATCCGCGTGAGCCTGCCCAACCTCGCGCAGCGGATAGGTTTGGTTGACATTGATACGCACTTTGTTGCTTTGCACAACATCAAATAGCGCCTTTGCACTATCGTCCAATTCCTGACGCGTGGCGATATAGGTGAAGAGCGTCGGGCGCGTCGCAAAGAGCGACCCTTTCTGGGCCAGCATGGCGAGGGTGAAATTCTCGATCGGCCCGGAAGATTGGCCGAAGGAGGCAAAAAGGCCGCGCGTCTTCAGACAATCGAGCGACTGTGGAAAAGTATCGCGGCCGATCGAATCATAGACGACATCGACACCCTTGCCGCCCGTTATCTCGCGGACGCGGCCGACGAAATCCTCGCTCTTATAGTTGATCACATGGTCGTAGCCGTGGGCGAGCGCCAGCTCGACCTTCTCCTTGGATCCAGCCGTGCCGATGACCGTGGCGCCGAGCGCCTTCGCCCACTGGCCCGCGATCAGACCGACTCCGCCGGCTGCGGCATGGAACAGAAGGACGGTCTGAGGGCCGACCTTGAAGGTGCGGTTCAAGAGATATTCGGCGGTCATGCCTTTCAGCATCATCGCCGCTGCCGTTTCGAGCTCGATGCCGTCAGGCACATGCACCAGATGGCGGGCCTCGATATTGCGCTC
Organism: Rhizobium sp. Nf11,1; assembly: GCF_050587665.1. NCBI lineage: Bacteria > Pseudomonadati > Pseudomonadota > Alphaproteobacteria > Hyphomicrobiales > Rhizobiaceae > Rhizobium > Rhizobium sp. Nf11,1. The sequence goes on from NZ_JBOBHU010000018.1 coordinate 74,875, forward strand.
GGCGCTATAGGCGCCGTCGGCGCTGGCATAGGCGACCCGGTCGCCAGGCCTGAAATCCGTAACACCGGGGCCGACTGCCGTGACGGTGCCGGCGCCCTCCTTGCCGGTGACAAAGGGAAGGTGCGGCACCTTATAGGAGCCGTTGCGAAAGTAGACATCGATGAAGTTGAGGCCGATCGCCGCCTGCCGGATCTGCACCTCCCCGGCCGCGGGCTGGGGAAGATCGACTTCGACAAAGTCGAAGACATCAGGTCCGCCCGTCTTCGAAAATGAAACCGCCTGCGTTTTCGTCATCTTGGCTGTCCTTCAAGCTTCGCGTCCAAGGGCGGGGAAGAATTGCAGCACCGCGCCGATGACGTAAAGATAGAGCCCGGTCACAATGAAGAGAATGAGCGCCCATTCCGGCGTTTCGAAATGCATCAGCAGCGAATAGACGCCGAGCGCCGACCATAGCAGGAAGACGCCGAGATTGAGCGGGCGCAGTCTTTTCACTCTGACCGGATGGAGGAAATTGATCGGCAGGAAGGTCAGCACCACCGAAATCGTGACGACGGCGAGCGCGGTCGTCGCGCTGGCATCGATGACGAACAGGGTGAAGACGATCATGTTCCAGACGACGGGAAAGCCGGAGAAGAAATACTCGTCGGTCTTCATGCCCATGTCTGCGTAATAGATGGCACTGGAGACGACGATCATGCCGGCGGCGGCGAAGGACCAGGGCTCGCCGATCATGCCGCTCTGGTAGAGCGCGAAGGCCGGCAGGAGCACATAGGTAACGTAATCGATAATATTGTCGAGCGTATCGCCCGACCAGTTCGGCAGCACCTCCTTGACACGCACCTTGCGGGCAATCGGCCCATCGATGCCATCGACCAGTAGAGCCAGACCCAGCCACCAGAACATGTCGATGAAGCGGTGCTCGGCGGCGGCGACCACTCCGAGGAAGGCGAGGAAGGAGCCGGAAGCCGTCAGGATATGAACGGAAAAGGCGCGCATTTCCGCGTAAGGAACACGCTTGTAATTGAAAATCTTCATAACCCCCCGACCGCCTGTCGCGCTCGCCCTGGCAAGCGTGTTTATCGCCATCATCACCTGACCCTGTTCCTGAATCGGGCTCGACGGCGTAGGTCTTTGTTGTCGCACCGCTTTTGCCGAAATCAGCATCCAATTGCGGCGCGCCGCTCTAATATGCATCCTTTGGCGGGCTTCGCCAGCGGGAAATACGACATTCCCCGCCAACCATTGAATCCTGACAGGGACACGCATATTTCCTTTCATGAGCGCTGCGTGGAATGGAATGCCTTTAATTCCGGCCGGATATGTAATATCTGCCTCGCATCCGATAAGTTCATCCGACGAAACGGGATCCTCTACCGCAATGAACGCGCCTGCCAAGACCGAAGACTTCGCATCGTCCATCCCCGCCGGCGTCTATGCCGAGACGGTGCTCAGCGTGACGCATTACACCGACCGGCTCTTCCGCTTCACGATGACCCGGCCGCAGGGCTTCCGTTTCCGTTCCGGCGAATTCGCGATGATCGGCCTGATGGTCGAGGGCAAGCCGGTCTTCCGCGCCTATTCGATCGCCAGCCCCGCCTGGGCCGAAGAACTCGAGTTCTTCTCGATCAAGGTGCCGGACGGTCCGCTCACCTCGCATCTTCAGGCGATCAAGCCGGGCGACCAGGTGCTGATGCGCAAGAAGCCGACGGGCACGCTGGTGCTCGATGCGCTGACGCCTGGCCGCCGCCTCTACATGTTTTCGACGGGAACCGGCGTTGCGCCTTTTGCCAGCCTGATCCGCGATCCCGAGACCTATGAAAAATTCGAGGAAGTCATCCTCACCCATACGACGCGCGATGTCGCCGAACTGAAATACGGTTTCGACCTCGTGCATGAGATCCAGAATGACGAACTGCTGAAGGAAGTGGTCGGCGACAAGCTCCGTCATTATGCGACTGTTACGCGCGAGAATTTCGAATATCGCGGCCGCATCACCGACCTGATCTCTTCAGGCAAGCTGTTTACCGATCTCGGCGTGCCGCCCCTCGATCCGGCAATCGACCGCGGCATGATCTGCGGCTCCTCGGCCATGCTGAAGGATACCAAGGAACTGCTGGAGAAGGCCGGCCTCAATGAGGGCGCCAACAGCAAGCCCGCCGAATTCGTCATCGAACGGGCCTTCGTCGGCTGACACTCTTTCGACAATCGATCTGAGAACGGCTCCGGAAACGGGGCCGTTTTTATGCGCGGGCGAGATAGTCGATCAATGCCGCCATCGCCGCATGCGCCTCATCCGGTCTGCCCTGCTGAATGGCCCGAATAGCGCCGACATGCAGCGCGATGGCGCGGTCCATGCGTTCCGGGCTTGCGGTGGAATACCAGAGGCGACGCGAATGGGTCTGCACTGGGCCAAGCGCCGCCATGATGAAGCCGTTCGGGCAGGCATCCTCGAGGATCTCGTCGAAAGCCTTGTCGGCGGCGAAGAAGCCGGCGAGATCGCCCGTGGCGGCGCATTCCTCCATGGCGCGAGCGCAGTCGCCCAGGCGATCGCGCTGTTCGCCGCCCGCATGTTCGGCGACCAATGCCGCAGCAATCGGCTCCAGTTCGCGGCGCACCTGCATGACATTGCCATGATCCTCCGGCGCGATCTCGGCAACCTGCAATCCGACACGTGGCTTCACCAGGATCAGCCCCTGCCAAGCGAGTTTCTGAATCGCCTCGCGCACCGGCGTGCGTCCGTGGCCCGCCATATCGATCAGCTGCTTTTCGGTGACGAGCGCACCGGGTTTCAGCACCAGCGTGACGATCAGATGCTCGAGCGCGAGATAGGCAAGGTGGCTTTGTGACGTCAGCATGCCGATAATTCCGTAGCCCACCTGATATATCACATCCTGGCATGGTGAAGATTCGAAGACAAGGGGAGCCGCGCGTCGGCCCTTCACTCGTGCCGCAACGCCTCGATCGGATTGAGCTGTGCTGCCCTTCTTGCCGGGAAATAACCGAAAATCATGCCGATTGCGGCGGAGAAGAGGAAGGAGACGGCGACCATCATCGGGCTGAAGACGAAGGGGACTTTCAGGAGGGTGACCGCCACCAGACCGAGGCTCAGGCCGAGCACGATGCCGGTGATACCGCCGAAGAGCGAGAGCGCCACCGCCTCGACCAGGAACTGAGTGAGCACCTGGTTTTCGAGGGCGCCGATCGCCAGGCGAATGCCGATTTCCCGAGTTCGTTCGGTGACGGAGACCAGCATGATGTTCATGATGCCGATGCCGCCGACGAGCAGGCTGATCGCGGCGACGGCGCCGAGCAGGCCGGTGAGCAGCGTCGTCGTGCCGGTCATCGCCTCGGCGATCTGTGTCATGTCGTTGACATTGAAATCGTCCTGGCGGCCGGGAATGATCTTGCGGCGCTCACGCAGCAGATTTTCGACATCGGCCTGCACCTTCGCCGTGGAGACGCCGTCTCGCGCCGAAATGATGATCTGCGGCACGTTGCTGTTGCCGCTGATGCGCCGCTGGAACACCTTGACCGGCATGATGACGACGTCATCTTGATCGGTGCCCATCCCGGACTGACCGCGCTTGGCGAGCACGCCGATGACCGGGCAGGAAACCTTGCCGATGCGGATCTGCTGGCCGAGCGGGTCGGCGGCGCCGAAGAGCTGCGAGCGGACCGTCTCGCCGATGATGCAGCGGGACTGGCCGCGCTCCTCGGCCGGGGTGAAATTGCGGCCGAGCGCCAGGTTCCAGTCCTGCGCGACGAAATAATCGTTGGTGGTGCCGTAGACACTGGTCGAATGGTTCTGGCCGCCAAAAATCACCGTTGCCGTCGATTGGTTGAGCGGCGCCACCGCCCTCAAGCCGCCGATCTGGTCACGGATGGCGGCGACATCCTTGACGCTGAAGCGTTTGGCCTCGGAGCTCGCCCGCCCTGGGCCGAACTGGCCGGGACGGACGAACAGCATGTTGGTGCCGAGCCGCGACAATTCGGTTGAAACCTGGGCGGTCGTACCGTTGCCGATCGTCACCAGCGCTATGACGGCGGCAACGCCGATGACAACGCCGAGAACGGTGAGGAACGAACGCAGCATGTTGCGGCTGATGGCGCGCAGCGCGAGCTTCAGCGTCTCAAAGAACATGATCCGCCCTCCTGCGATGCTCCAGCTCAGTCTCCAGCTTGCCGTCGACGAAGCGCAGCAGCCGTCCGGCATAGGCGGCGATATCGGGCTCGTGCGTGACCATGACGATGGTGATGCTCTGCTCGCGGTTCAGCCGCGTCATCAGATCCATGATCTCGACGCTGGTCTTGGTGTCGAGATTGCCCGTCGGCTCGTCGGCGAGCAGCAGCGCCGGCTCGGTGACGATGGCGCGGGCGATGGCGACGCGCTGTTGCTGGCCGCCTGAGAGCTCCTGCGTCTTGTGATGTTCGCGGCCGGACAGGCCGACCAGCGCAAGTGCCTCGTGCGCTCGTTCGCGCCGTTCACGCACCGGCATGCCGCGATAGATCAGCGGCAGTTCGACATTCTCGACCGCCGAGGTGCGCGACAGAAGGTTGAAGCCCTGGAAGACGAAGCCCAGCATGTGGCGGCGCAACAGCGTCAGCTGGCTGCGGTCGAAGCCGCTGGTCGGAATGCCCTGGAAGATGTAATCGCCCGATGTCGGCACGTCGAGACAGCCGAGAATGTTCATCGCCGTCGACTTTCCGGAGCCTGACGGCCCCATGATCGCGACGAATTCATGGGCATCGATCGCAAGATCTACATGGTCGAGCGCGCGGATCGCCGCCTCACCCTCGCCATAGATTTTCGAGACCTTCCTGAACTCGATGAGCGGCGGCATTGTCATCGTCTCTCCGCCTAGTTCGTCCGCACCGTGGCGTCGGTCACCAGGGCGTCATCTTCCTTGAGTTCGCCCGATACTACCTGGGTAAACTGGCCATCGGACGACCCGGCCTGGATGACGACGGGCGCGGCGCGGCCATTGCGCAGCACCCAGACGCGGCGCTGCGCCCCCGTCAGCGCCTGGCCGGAATCGCCGCCGCGCCGGCGTGGTGGCCCGAAAATTGCGAGAATACCGCGCCCGCGCCGTTCCGCCTGCGGCGGGGCATAACGCAGCGCCGCATTCGGCACCATCAGCGTGTCCTTGACGGCCTCGACGGTGATATCGGCGGTCGCGGTCATGCCGGGGCGGAGCAGCAGATCGGCATTATCGACCGAGAGGACCGCCTTATAGGTCACCACATTGTTGACCACTTCGGAGGCGAAGCGGATCTGCTCGATCTCGGCAGGGAACGACCGGTCGGGATAGGCATCGACGGTGAACTTCGCCTTCTGGCCGACGGCGATCTTGCCGACGTCGGCCTCGTCGACATCGACCTGCAGCTCCATCTTCTTGAGATCGCCGGCGATGGTGAAGAGAATGGGCGCCGAAAGCGAGGCGGCGACGGTGGCGCCCGGATTGACGGAACGGGTGAGGATCACGCCGTCGATCGGCGAGACGATTTTTGCCTTGGCGAGATTGACCTCGGCAAGCTGCAGATCGGCCTCCGCGGCCAGCACCTCGGCTTCGTTGATCTGTTTGGCAGCGACGGCGGAATCATATTTGTAGGTGGCGTCGTCGAGGCTCTGCTGTGTGGAGACATTGCTCCTGACCAGGCTCTTCAGCCGCTCGAGCGAGGTGCTCGCCGATTCGAGATCGGCATTGGCCTTGGCGACGTTCGCCTTGGCCGAATTGACCTTGGCGCGCGAGCTCTTCACATCCGCCTCGAGCTTGTTGGTGTCGAGCAGCGCCAGCACGTCGCCCGCCTTGATCGTGCTGTTATAGTCGACGTTGACGTCACGGACGGTGCCGGAAAGTTCGCTCGAGATGTCAACTTGCTCGGTCGGCTGCACCGAACCGGTGGCGGTGACAAGCACCGTCAGGTCGCCGCGTTTTGCCGGCTGCGTGGTGTAGCTCACCTCGCTTTGCCCCCGGCCGACATAGAAATAGGCGGCAGCTGCGGTGGCAACGAGGATGATCAGCAGAACCAGCAAACGCCCGCGCCAGCGGCCCCGCTTGTTCTGCCTTGCCGACGCGGCAAGTACCGCAGCGAGGTCGGGCGTCCCGCCGGCCTTTGCTCCGGTTTCTTCGCCGCTTACGATTTTGTTCATGTCATCCTCGATCAGTCAGTGGCCGCATCGGCCTGCAATGAAATAATCACACCGCAGATGAACCGGGAATTAGCGGTTGCCGCCGAACTGGCACGGAATTGCGGACGGGTGAAATGAAATATTGGTAACAAAACTCAAGTTTCAGTACCGCGGAGCCTATAGCGCCAAAATCCCCAGCGTTTCGCCCTCCTGACAGGCAGAAATTGCCCACCGTCAATCGAGATCCTCGGTAAATTGCCCGGCACCCGGCAGCGGATGCAGCCAGGCTTCGCGCCGCTTGATCCACACTTCATGGTTCGGCTCAAGATCCGTCGGCGGACCGTCGAGAGAGCCGAGGCGGATTTCCACCGTCGCCTCCTGAAGGCAGAAGAGCCTGCTGCCGCAGGCGGGGCAAAAGCTGCGGCCGGCGAATGTGGCAATCTCGCCGCTATGGGAAAATGCCGGACGGGGCCAGAGCGCAAAGAACACGAAGGCGGAACCACTCGATTTGCGGCAATCAGCGCAGTGGCAGAGGCCGACGCGAAGCGGCTCGCCTTCCACTCGGTAGGCGACCGCTCCGCAAAGGCAGCTTCCCGTTCTGATCCTCATTGACGGCCGTCAGGAGTCGAGCTTGGTGGGGAGGCCCGGCGGACGGCGCTTTGCCGCCATCAGCAGATCGAGCTCGGTGGCGGACGGGCCAAACTTGTCATAGAGGCGCTTAGCCTCCTTGTCGTCCAACCGGTATTTTCTGGCAAATTCGCTCATGCTGTAGGGGCGGCCACGCAACACTCTTCGCGCCGGGGTCGCCGTTTTCGGTGCGTCGGTCATGGTTTTCTCCTTTCATCAGCTTCCCTGTAAGTTAGAGCGGCCCATCTATTTGAAAAGAGTCGAGCGGCCTCGGCAGGGCCATCAACCGAAGCGGATGCGGCTGATTTTCCTGGAACCTTTTTGCCGAGAGACGGTTCTCGAAGCGAGGCTGCGGGCCGCTGGAGAACATCAGGATTTTTCCGCTTTCTCCCGATGGCCAACGAACTGGCAGGCGAGCTCCCTACCCGCCCGGTCCGCTACCTCATCCTCATTCCGGCGAGATCACGAAATGTTAAAATGCGGAACGCATGCGCCGGGGCGAGGTTGTCCAAACGAGGTCGACGTGGCCTCAGTTCAAAACCAAGGAGAAACCAAATGGCAAACCAAGGTGGAACCCATGAACAGCACGTCAAGGCTGGGCAGCAGAGTCACAAGAATGACTCCAATACCCGCAGCGCCTCTTCAGGCGGCCGCGTCGCGCAGTCCAGTGGAACCCGCGGCGGCAGCCATGAGCAGCATGTAAAGGCTGGTCAACAAAGCCACAAGAACAGCCACTAAAGCTGTCATGACATGAAACTCGGCCCGCGCCCTCCATTCCGGCGCGGGCTTTTTGTTTCAAATCAAACGCCGGCCGTCCTCGCCGAAAAGGTGCAGAACCTCGGGATCGAGATGGAGCGGCAGGCTGTCGCCGGATTGCATCTTCTGCTGGCCGGCAAAGACGGCGATCAGCTTCTTGCCGGCGGCTTCGGTGTGGACGACGGTTTCAGATCCCAGTTCCTCGACAAGGGTGATCCGCGTGTCCAGCCTGCCTGCGGCGGCTGCATCGGCGAGACTGATGTGTTGAGGTCGGATGCCGATGCTGACCCTCTCGCCCACCGGGCGCGCCTCCCTGGCTAGGACGGAAAGGCGATGGCCGCCGACGGTTTCGACTTGCGCGAAACCACCCTCGTGACCGACAATCGAGGCTTCCAGAAAATTCATGTGCGGCGCGCCGATGAAGCCGGCGACGAAACGGTTTGCCGGTTTATTGTAGAGTTCCAGGGGTGTTCCCACCTGCTCGATCCTGCCGCCTCTCAGCACGACGATGCGGTTTGCGAGCGTCATCGCCTCGACCTGATCATGGGTGACGTAGATCATCGTCGCCTTCAGGCGAGCGTGGAGCGCGGCGAGTTCGGCGCGCATGCTCACCCGGAGCTCGGCGTCAAGATTGGAGAGTGGCTCATCGAGCAGGAAGGCATCCGGCCGGCGCACGATGGCGCGGCCGATCGCGACGCGCTGACGCTGGCCGCCGGAGAGCTGGCCCGGACGCCGCTGCAGAAACGGCTCGATCTCCAGCATGCGGGCGGCATCAGCGATGCGGGCTTCGATCTCGGCCTTGGCCACCTTGGTGTTCTCCAGGCCGAAGGCAAGGTTTTCGCGCACGCTCATATGCGGATAAAGAGCATAGGACTGGAAGACCATGGCAAGGCCGCGGTCGGCCGCACCGATCGCAGTGACGTCCTTGCCGTCGATGGCGATACTGCCGCCTGTGGGCTTGTCGAGTCCGGCGATCAGGCGCAGCAACGTCGATTTTCCACACCCGGACGGGCCGACGAAAGCGACGAACTCGCCGTCATTGACCTCAAGCGAGACATCGCGGATGACCTCGACGGCGCCGAAATTCTTGACGATGTTCCTGAGCTCGAGTCCGCTCATGCACTCTCCTGTTTCATATTATTTCAGCCCCGAGCCGGCGATACCAGTCGTGATGAAGCGCTGCAGGAAGACGAAGATCAGCACAACCGGGATCATCGAGACGACGGTCATGGCGAGGATATAGTGCCACTGCACATTGAGCTCGCCGGCATAGACGTTGAGGCCGACCTGCAGCGTGTAGAGTTCCTTGCGCGACAGCACGATCAGCGGCCAGAGGAAGTCGTTCCAGCGCCAGACCACCGAGAAGATCGCCAGCACCGCCAGCGCCGGCGCCGACAACGGCAGGATGATGCGCCAGTAGATCTGCCATTCGCTGGCCTTGTCCATGCGCGCGGCGTCGATCAGTTCATCGGGGATCGTCAGCATGTATTGGCGGAGCAGGAAGACGCCCGTCGGCGTAGCGACGGTCGGCAGGATGACGCCCCAGAGGCTGTCGAAGAGGTTCAAGCTGCCAATGACGGAATAGAGCGGCACGACGATGACCGAGAGCGGCACCATCAGCGTTGCCAGGATCATCAGCATGACAGCGGTGCGGCCGGGGAACTGATATTTCGACAGCGCAAAGGCGGCCATCGAATTGACCAGCAGGGTGATGGCCGTCGCCACCACCGTTACGAAGACGGAGTTGCGCAGGAACAGGAAGAAGTCGAAGCGCTGGAAAGGTTCGGTGTAGTTGTTGGTCGCGAATTCGACCTCACGCACCGGCGTACGGTCCTTGATGTTGACCTTGACGATTTCGCCCGGTTGTTTCGGATCGATCATCTGGCCCATGATGCCGATGCGGCGGACTTCGGCGAGCACATGAGTGCTGCCATCCGGCATCGTCACATTATAGAGCGGCAAAGGCTTGTCATAGCCCGGCACAACGGCCTGCTCGGTGACATAGGGCAGGACGGACGGCGGGAACTCGGCAAGGGCAGCTGGCGTCTTGAACGAGGAGAAGACCAGCCAGATGGCCGGGCCGAACATCAGGATGACGCCTGAAATCAGCCAGATCCAGGTGACGACGTCGGTCCAGTGCCAGCCGCGGCCGCGGCGGCGAAGCAGGAAGGTGGTGACGGCGCTCATAGACGTTTGCCCTTCTTCTCGTTGCGGCTGCTTGCGGCGAGCTGAACCAGGGTCAGGATGACGAGCACGATGCCCATCAGGATCGAGGCGGCCGAGGCGAGCCCCGGATTGCGCAGCGAACTGGCAAAGCCGGTCTCGTAAATGAACTGGGTGATGTACATGGTGCTGGTGCCCGGCCCGCCGCCGGTGAGCACGAAAACCTCGTCGAAGATCTGCACGGCGCGGATCAGCGCCAGGACCAGAACGACGATGAGGTTCGGCATCAGCAGCGGCAAGGTGATGCGCCGGAAGATGCGGGTGGGGCTCGCTTTGTCCATTGCCGCCGCCTCATAGAGATCCCTCGGGATCGCCTGCAGGCCGGCGAGCAGGATCAGCGCATAAAAGCCCATATGCGCCCAGACCGAAACAAACACGGCGAAGAAGAAGGCCCAGAAACGATCGCTGAGCCAGGAGAAGGGTTCGAAGCCGAAAGGACTCAGCGCATAGTTCAACAGGCCCTCCCGCTGAAGGATCCATTTCCAGATCAGGCCGACGACGACGGGCGACAGCAGCACGGGGAAGAAGAAGACGGCGCGCCAGAAGCCGCGATTGGAAAGTTCGCGGTTGAGGATCAACGCCGTTCCGAGTGCCGCGAGCAGCATTGCCGAGACCTGGAAGACGACGAAGACGGCGGTGTTGCGCACGGCGGCCCAGAAGGTGTCGGCAGCACAAGTCGAGGGGTCGAGATAGGAGCGGCAATCGAAGAGGATGCGGTACTGCTCAGCGCCGACATAAGTCCTGTTCGGCAGGAAGATGGCGCCGCCGCTCGTCGTCGAATAGATGAAGTTGATGACCAGCGGCAGGAGCACGAACACGGAAAAGATCAGCATGTTAGGCGCCAGGAAGACGCCCGCCATGCCGTTCAGCCCCGTCAGCTTCTGCCAGGCGCGCATCGGGATATCGATCATCCCCATGGCGAGCCTGACAGGCGCAAGGAGCGCCTGCCGCAGACCGGCTTTCGCCGGTGGTTCGGAAGAAACCGTCTTCTCCGCCATCCGCTCTTCCGTCAGTTGCCGCCGACCTTGGCCTTGATGTCCTCGTCGATGCGGGCATAGGCATCGTCGAGCTTCATTTCGCCGGCGATCACCTGGCTGATGCGGGCAACGATGGCGCTGTAATAGGCGTCCGACCACTTCCAGCCCGGCAGCTTCAGCGCAGCCGGGGCCGTCTGGCCGGCCGATTCAACGAAGGCCTTCAGCGCCGCCTTCACATGCGGATTGTCGGTCTTGAAGTCCACCTGGCCGGCGGCTACGCCCTTATGCGCCGGGATGAACAGGCTGCGCTCGGCGAATTCCTTCTGCACGTCGGCGCTTGCCAGGTAGTCCATCACCTTGGCGACGTCCTTCGGGTTCTTGGTGTATTTGACGGCGACCAGACCGGCGCCGCCCTGCATGCCGCTGCAGGCCACCGTGCCGCACGGGCTTCCGGCCATGACCCAATCGAAACCGTCGCCGATCTTCTGCGCGAAGCCTGAAACCTGCCAGCTGCCGGAATAATAATAGGCGAGACCGCCATTGATGAAGTCGTCGGCGGCAGCGCGATAGGTGCTGCCGGCAGCACTGACCCAGACGTCCTTGTTGACGGTGCCGTCCTCGTTCCACTTGACGAAGCGGCTGAGGAATTCCTTGGCGCCCTGGTCGATGGGTGCCGGCTTGCCGTCGGCGGCGATATAGTTGGCGCCGTAGGAGATGTTAGGGCCGGTGACGCGGTGGCCGGAGCGGTCGATCGCCATGGCGAAGACCTTCTGACTATCAGCGACCTTTTTGGCCGCTGCAGCCCAGTCGTCCCAGGTTGCCTTCGGGCCGGGAATTTCGACGCCGGCCTGCTCGAACAGCGTCTTGTTGACAAAGCCGCCGGTGAGCGTCAGCTGGGTCATGAAGCCAGTGATGGCGTTCGAGCCGTCGGGACGCATCCAGTCAGCCTGGGCGCCGAAATTCTCGTCCCAATATTTCGCATCGGTGAGGAGCGGGCGGAGATCGAGCCAGTGCTGCGACTGCGCCTTCAGATTGGTGACGCGGGCGATATCAGGCCCCTTCCCGGCTTCCAGCTGTACCGGCAGCTGTTCCTTGACGACGTCATAGGAGACTTCATCGAGGATGACGTTGACATCGGGATTGGCCTTGGAGAAGCGCGCCAGCAGATCCTTGATCACCTCGCCTTCGCCGCCGTCGGAATACCACATGATGCGCACATCGCCGGCATGGGCGGCAACGGAACTCAAGAGAACCGCAGCAAAGGCCGCGGCGATCGATTTCATTCTGGTCATAGTCTCCTCCTCTTGACCGATGAACTTCTGCATCCGGCCAGGTCCTCCACCTGTCCGGACATGTCATTTACGAAGCAGCGCGCCGCTGCTGCCTGCCCGCTATCTCCAGATGTATCGCGTCTCCTCGCACTGACCAGTCTGACGGCTTGAGAATACGGCCTTCGGCGCGCACGGTGCCGTCCTCTTCGAAGACAACCTGACCATAATCCGGGTCATCGATGATCAAGGCGCCCTCATTGCCGCGGCGAGCAGCAAGCGAGGCGAAACGCGCCCGCATGCCGTCGAGGCCGTCTTCGCGCCCAAGATCGGAAAGGCGGACGATCCAGCGGCCGGCGCGACCGGCCAGGCGCAGCTCGACATCCGTCGTCGGGCCGTATTTCACCGGTTCGAGCGGTCCGCTACCGATCAGCATCGCCAGACCGTTGCCGGAACGGGCAAGCGCCAGCCTGCCGCTGACAAACGTGTCGTCGAAGGCTTCGAGCGGAAACCAGGCATGGGTGAAATCCGGCTGTCCGTCGTGGATGTCGAAATCGAGAATGGCCAGGTCACGATATTGATGGACGCGCGGCAGCGTTCCGCAGCCGCCCCAGAAACTGGGCCGGCCGTAGCCGAACTGGATGGTTTCGCCGGGATGGTTGATCCAGATCTGCGCTTCCGGCCGCTCGCCCAAACGCAAATGCAACACGGTCTCCTGATAGCCCCAGGCGCCGGGGCGATAATGGGCGATGGTGCCGAGCGCGGTGTCGCGCGTCTTGTAGTGATAGAGGGCGGCGAAACGGTTCTCGCCCTGGGAAAAGGTCCATTCCTGCGCGTCGTCGGACTGGTGCGCCGCGATCGCCGCGAGCTCATCGGGAAAACGCAGGCCGTGATCGCGGATGCAGACGGCCAGCTGCGGCAGTGCGTGGACGCGTCGGCCGTACCAGCCGCGGCCCCAGAGCAGCCGAGCAATGGCCGACAGCTCGACCGAGCGGCCCGGGCGCAGCGTGTGTTCGTAGGAGCGGCCCTGGCTGCCGGTCAGCATGCCATGATGGGCCGAACGGGCGACAATTTCCATCAGGCGGACGATGCTGGCGCTCGCCCGGGCGCGGATCGCTTCATCCGGGGCGCAGGCAGCAAGCGCCGTCAGCCCTTTGAGGTCGATCGGGAAATAGGGAACGGAATTCCACTCAGCCATTTCCCAGCGCTCGAAATGATCGAGCCAGGCGCGGACGCGCTCTTCGCCGACCCTCATCTGCTCGGCGCCGGTGCGGCCGGAACGGACGAAGACGGCGTCGGGGAACAGCCTGCCGCCGAGGTAGGCGGCGGTGTGGAAGAGCAGCGCGTGGTTCTCCGAAAAATACCATTGCACGTCGTTGCCGGGCTCGTCCATCCAGTAGCGATAGCCGAGAACCGCGCGCTCGATCCTCTGCCGCAGATCCTGCGACAGCAGATCGCTCCAGCGCGTATAGGCAAAGAGCAGCGGCACCAGAACGAAATCGGCGCAGTCATGACAATCCTCGATAACCGGCAGCATCGCCGAGATCATCGCCTCGGTCTCCTCGCCGCCCTGCCCCAAAGCAAGGCGCGCGAAGGCGCAGACCGTATCCGGCTCGGAATGGGCGGCGACCTCGGCAAGTGCCTCGGCGACGCGATCCTCGAGCGCGGCGGGCGCCAGCCCCTGGCGCTGGGGATGGCAGATCTCGACGCCGAGCGTGCGGCCGAGCGAAAGTTTGCCTGTTTTGAACGTGATGCGGAAATGGCGGAAATCGGCGGGCATGTCGGCCGAGGGGCCGAGTTCTAGCTTCATCGCCCCCGCTTGCAGCGCGAAATCATAATCGAAGCGCTCGACCGACATGAAGTCGCCTTCGATCTCGACATGACAGCTCAGCGCCACCGGCAGCGGCGCGGGAAACAGGATCGTCACGTCCTCGCCGAGATAGGCGGTGCGGTCGAAGCGCATGCCTTCGAGGATTGCCTCCAGCCCGTCCGCGTCACCGGCGGCGATGGGAACAGGCACCGATATTTCGACTTCCGGACCTACGAGATAATCCAGCTGGAAATAGAAGCGGGCGTCGCGTTCGGCGAGATCGTCGAAATAGACGCGGACCTCGTTGAGCCCAGCCGTCAACTCCACTTCAAATGTCTGCTGAGCTTCCAGATTGCGCTGGCAAGGCGCCATAAAACCCTGCTCGCGACCGTTGACGAAGAGGATGGCGCCGCCGCAGGTCGACAGGCGCAGCGTGGCCGGTCCCGCTGACTGCGTATCGAGGAAGGTGCGCGCCCAGCAGCCGATGCGTGTCGGGCGAAACCAGAAGCCGGAGAGATCGACGCGCGGCGACGAAAAGGGAAGCCACCAGCGGACGGCCTCGAATTCGGCAGCCGGCTGCGGCCGCCGCCCGGCGAAACATGCCTTGAATTCGGTGCGGCAGGGATATTCGTGCGGAATGAAATTCTTTGTCTTGGTGACGAAGAAAAACGGATCCATGTCGCCTTTCATCGGCCGGTCGGCAACGTCGTAGCGCTCCTGCGAGAGAGAGCCGAGCTGCCAGTAGACGATCGGGCTTTTTTTCGCGGTCTTGCGGCGGAGATAGGATTCTTCGGCGGCCATGCTTCAGCCCGCTTGAATCTTGACGCACCGGGCAAAACGCCGACGCATGGAGTTGCCGTCAAACCGCATCTTCAAAGCCTCCCTGCTCTGCCGCCTGTCGCTGACACGTTAATTGTGCATAGCCATTCCGTTTGCGCAATCTGAAAGATTTTTGCATACTTCAGGAGAGAGCGAGGAGATGTGATGGCCGCGGAGCAGAAAAAAGGCAGGCGCACACGCCTCGACGACATCGCCGCCCGCTGCGGCGTATCGATCAGCACGGTGTCGCGCGCGCTTGCCGGAGAAAAGGGCGTCAGGTCCGAGATCCGCAAGCTGGTGCTGGAAACGGCGAGCGCTGTCAGTTATGCGCTGCCGGCGAGTGTCGCCGGCAAGAAAGTCATGCTCGTCGCCTCCGGCGCAGCGATGATCGACTACGTCCGCAACCAGTTCACGCTCCACGTACTCGAAGGACTGAACGCGCGCGCGTCCGCCCTCGGCATCGAAATGGCGATGCGCCCGGTCGCCGACAAGGCCGATGAAACCCGCGTCATTGCCGAGATGCGCAATGATGCCAGTTTCGGCGGCATGCTGATCCTGACCGTCGACGAGGAGGATATGCTGGCGGCCGCCGCCGATCTCGGGAAGCCCGTCGTACTCGTCAACAGCGACGATCCCTATATGCGGCTTTCGAGTGTGACGCCCTGCAACCGATCGGCCGCCTTCATTGCCGCCGAGCGGTTGATCGAGGCTGGGCATCAACGCATCCTGTTCATGCTGCGGCCGGGACGGCGGACGATCGAGCGGCGCCTGGAGGGCTGGCGCGACGCGCTGCAGCATCATGGGCTGACAGCCGATGCCGACCTGGTGCTCGAGGTCGACGACTGGTTGCCGGAACTCGGCGCCGAGGCGATCACCCGTCTCGTCGGCGACAAAGGCCTTTGCTTCACCGCCGTTCTGACGGCGGGCGACAGTCTCGCCAACGGCGCCGTGCGCGGATTGCAGGCGATGGGTTATGCCGTGCCGCAGGACGTCTCGGTCATGGGCATAGACGACCTGCCGCAATCGGCCTTTCTCAATCCGCCGCTGTCGACGGTGCATATTCCGATGCGCGAACTCGGCGCCACCGCGCTCGACCTCTTGCGCGACATGATGCTCGGCCTTGCCCTGCCGCGCCGCCGTGTCGAGCTTGCCTGCCATGTCGTCGAAAGAGGCAGCGTCGCAGCCGTCCGCCATCCGGTTGCCGTGGATCACATCAAGCCAATTGCGTGAGGTATGCCGGTCATGAAATTCCTGGCGATATCCGGAAGCGCCCGCAGAGCCTCGACCAATACGGCCATGCTATATGCTCTCCGGTCGGCTGCCGGGCCGGCGCATACGCTCTCGGTCTATGATCGTGTTGGCGAGCTCCCGGTCTTCTCGCCCGATCGCGAACTTCCCGAGCCTCCTTCCGAAGTGGCGGCTCTTGCAAATGCCATCGCGGAGGCGGATGGACTGATCCTGGCGAGCCCCGAATATATCAGGTCAATCCCCAGCGGGCTGAAGAACGCCATCGACTGGCTCGTCTCCCGCGACGAAGTGATCGGCAAACCGATCGTGCTTGCGCACGCGTCGCATCGGGCGATGACATGCTCCAGCAGCTTCGCACCGTTCTCGCCACGCTGAGCGAGCGCTTCAACGGACAGCTCTTCCTTCGCTTCCATCTGATGAAGCTTTCCCCGGAAGAAATCGCCGAGCATCTTTCCGCGCCCCGGTATCAGGAGGAGATGCGCCTTTTCCTCGAGGCTTTTGCAAGCTATTGCAGCCCAGCCTGAGGCTCGGCTGCGCAACGACCCGTCAAGCATCCATGAAGCTCGCCTCAAACAGTTCGCGCGCATAGGCATCATGCGTCGTGCCGGCCTCCAGATCCGCCTTCGTGAGTTCGTCGACGAAACCGCCGTTCTTCATGATCAGCACCCGGTCGCACATATGGGCGATCACTGCGAGGTCGTGACTGACGAGCAGATAGGTCAGTCCCTTCTCCTCACGCTGATCGGCAAGCAGGTTGAGGATTTCGGCCTGGACGGAGACGTCGAGCGCCGATGTCGGCTCGTCGAGCAGCAAGACGGGCGGCGACAGGATCAGCGCCCGGGCGATCGCCACGCGCTGCCGCTGGCCGCCGGAGAGTTCGTGCGGAAACCGATTGGCGAAGCTTGCCGGCAGACCCACCTGGACCAACGCCCTTTGGACCTTCGACCAGATGTCGGAATGGCGCATGGCGCGCAACGGTTCGGCGAGCGCGGTGCCGATGCGGTGGCGCGGATGCAAGGATCCGTAAGGATCCTGAAACACCATCTGGGCTGAGGTCAGTTCCTCGCGGGAGCGCTTCTTGCCGATCGGCTTGCCGCGCAGCTCGATCTGACCGGTCCAACCGGCCTCCATGCCGGCGAGGCAGCGCAGCACCGTCGATTTGCCGCAGCCGGATTCGCCGACAATGCCGAGCGTCTCGCCTTGGCCCACCTGAAAACTGATGCCCTTGACGACATGGTTGCTTGATTTGCCCGACGTGAAGACAACATCGAGGTCACGGACATTGATCATTGCGCCGCCTCCAGATCGAGTTTCGCCCGGTCGAGAACGGCAAGCCGGCGAACCGGATTCTTCGGATCGGGCAGCGCTGCTATCAGCCCGCGCGTATAGGGATGACGGGCCTCTTCAAGGCTGGTCAGCGTTTCGACGATTCTTCCGGCATACATGACGATGATGCGCTCGCAGAACGCCGCGACCATGCGAATGTCATGGCTGATCAGCAGCAGGCCCGAATTGTTTTCGCGCACCAGCTCATCGAGCAGCAGCAGCACGTCCTTTCGCACACTGACATCGAGAGCCGAGGTCGGCTCGTCGGCGATCACGAGCTTCGGCCGCGCCAGCAGCATCATGGCGATCATCACACGCTGGCCCATGCCGCCCGAGATCTGGTGGGGATAAAGCGCCATGACCCGGTCGGGATCGGTGATACGCACCCGCTCGAGCATGGCGCGAGCCGCATCCTGCGCCGGCTTGCCGCTGAGGCCGAGATGAAGGCGGGCGGCCTCGGCGATCTGCTTGCCGATCGACAGCACCGGATTCAATGAATAGCGCGGATCCTGCATGATCAGCGCGATATCCTTGCCGCGCAGCGCGCCCATCTGGCGCTCGCTTTTTCCCAACAGCGGGCTGCCGGCGAGATCCATTCGCTCGGCAGAAACGATCGCCGCCGGCGGCAAAAGACGCATGATCGCCCGCCCTGTCGTCGATTTGCCAGAACCGGATTCTCCGACGATCCCGACTCGTTCGCGGCCGACGTCGAAACTGACATTGGAGACGGCGGGCACGGCGCCTCGGCCGAACCGGACATTCAGCGCCTTGACGGAAAGAATGGGCTGGAGATCACGATCTTGCATGGCGGGGATCCAGAATGTCGCGCAGAGCGTCTCCGGCGATGTTGAAGGCAAGGCTCGTCAGCAGGATGGCGATGCCAGGCATGACCGCGACCCACCAGTAATCGAGCATGAACTTGCGGCCGTTGGAAATCATCGCTCCCCATTCCGGCGCAGGCGGCTGGGCGCCAAGGCCGAGAAAGCCGAGCGAGGCCGCTGTCAGGATGATGCCGGCCATGTTGAGGGTCAGTCGGACGATGACCGAGGGAACGCACATGGGGGCGATATAAAGGAGAAGAATGCGGATCGGCGAGGCGCCATAGAGACGGGCGGCAACGACATAGTCGGCGTTTCTGACGACCAGGGCCTCGGCGCGCGCCAGCCGGGCGATCGGTGGCCAGGCGGTGAGCGAGATCGCGATGATCGCGGTGGTCAGGCCGGCGCCGAGCGCCGCAGCAAAGGCAAGCGCCAGGATCAGCGACGGGAAGGAGAGAACGATATCGGTGGCGCGCATAAGCAGCGCATCGACGCGTCCGCCGAAGAAGCCGGCGACCACCCCGATCAAAAGACCGATCGGCCCGACGATGAGAGAGATCGAAAGCACGGTCTGGATGGTGATGCGCGTGCCGAAAATGAGGCGGCTCAGAATGTCGCGGCCGAACTCGTCGGTGCCGGCCGGATGCGCCAGGCTCGGGGGCTGCAGGGCGTCACCGAGCGATTGGATGACCGGGTCGTAAGGCGCCAATAGCGGCGCGAAGATCGCTATCAGGCAAAGCAGGCCGAGGATGACGAAACCGGCAAGGCCAAGCGGCTCGGCGGCCAGTTTGCGGCCGGCCCGCGCAAACGACGCCGCCATGCGGCTCGGCACGCTTGGAGGACGAATCCGGATCTCGCTGCCGATAACATTGCTCATCGGGCTGGGGCTCATCGCGCCGCCTCCCGCATGCGCGGATCAAATATGGCGTAGGCGACGTCGGCGAGGAAGTTCAACAGCATGAAAATGAATCCCACAATGATGGTGCCGGCCACGATGGCGTTCATGTCGCCGATCATCAGCGCATTCGTCATGTATTGGCCGATGCCCGGCCAGGAAAAGACGATCTCCGTCACGACGGCGCCCTCGAGCAATCCGCCGTAGGAAATGGCCAGGATGGTGATCAGCTGCACGGCGATGTTCGGCAGGACATGGCGCCAGATCGTGCCGAAGGGGCTCACACCCTTGGCGCGGGCCGCAATGACGTAATCCTGGCTCAACTGCTCGAGCGTGAAGCTGCGGGTCATGCGCGTGATGTAGGCCATCGCGGCATAGGCGAGAATGATGGCCGGAAGGATGATATGGCCGAGGGCATTCCAGAAGATTTCCGTCTCGCCCTGCAGGAGGCTGTCGACCAACAGCAGCCCGGTCTGCGGCGTGACGAGACCTTCGTAAAACACATCGATCCTGCCTGGCCCGCCGACCCAGTTCAGGCCGGCATAGAAGATGACGAGGCCGACGATGCCGAACCAGAACACCGGGATCGAATGACCGACGAGGGCGACCACGCGGGCGACCTTGTCGATCACGCTGTCGCGAAACAGTGCCGCGACCAGGCCGAGCGGGACACCGACGAAGGTCGAGATGATCACCGCCAGCGTGGCCAGTTCGAACGTCGCCGGAAAGGCCTGGGCGAGGTCCGAGGAGACAGGATTGCCGGTGAGAACGGCCGTACCGAAATCACCATGGGCGAGCCCGTTCAGATAAAGGAAGAACTGCTGATAGATCGGCAGATCGAGACCCAGACGCGTCCGCATCGCGGCATAGGCGGCGGGATCGGCGAGTTCGCCGACGATCGCGCCGACGGGATCCGTGGGCAGGACGCGGCCGATCACGAAGGTCACACAGAGGAGGATGAACAGGCTGACGAGCAGATGCGCCAGGCGTCGGCCAAATTCGGCTACAGAGAGTTCCTTCATGATCGGCTGCCTCGGGAGTATTACTGGGCTTCAGACTTCGTCACGTTCTCGAGACGCGTCAGCTGCGTCGGATGCCCTACATATCCTTTCACCTTGCTCGACAGGACAATCGGCTCGAAGCGTTCGAACATCGGCAGCACCGCTGGCTTCTGTTCGACGAACATCTTCTGCATCTCGACATAGAGCTCGCCACGCTTCTTGGCGTCCGGCTCCATCGATGCCTTGGCCGTCAGAGCCGTCAACTCCGGGATGTCCCAGGCCGAGCGCCAGACGAAGTTGCCGGCATTGTTGGCTTCCTTAGAGTTGTCGGGATTGGAGGAGAACTGCTCCATCGAGCCGAGCACATTCGGCATATAGGCGCTGGTCTGCGGGATCAGCAGATCGAAATCCCTGGCGCGGTGGGCGGCGATGATTTCCGAGCCGTTGCCCTGCTGGATGTCGATCTTGATGCCGACCTGGGCAAGCGATGCCTGGATGGCGGTGGCAAGGTCGATGCGCGGCGTCTGCGCGATCGTCTTCAGCGTCAGCGAGAAGCCGTCCTTGAACCCTGCTTCGGCCAACAACTGCTTGGACTTTTCGACGTCGAGATGCCAGTCGGGGTTCGGGATCGCAGATTCGAAATTCTCCGGGACCGGAACGTTTCTCGCCCGCCCGTAGGGACCCATGATCGTCTTCTCGATGCCCTTATAGTCGATGCCATAGGCAATGGCCTCGCGCACCTTCGGGTTGGACAGGTACTGGTTGCCGGCATTCATCGACAGCACGTAAAAGCCGCCTGTCGGAATGCGCTGGATGGTAAAGCCCTGCTTGTCCTTGAAGGTCGCGAGGTCGGCGGCGGTCATGGCGCTGGCGATATCGATGTCACCGCGTTCGAGCATCAGCCGCTCGACCTGGCTTTCCGGAACATGCCGGACGATGACGCGCTTCATCTTCGGAGCGCCGGTGACATAATCCTTGTTGGCGTCGAGGATCACGAGTTCGTTCGGAGACCAGCGGTTCAGGGTGAACGGACCGGAGCCGGCCGAGTGCGTGCGCATCCAAGCATTGCCGTAATCGTTGTCCACGACGTGCTTCTCGACTTCGAGGCTGTCGACGACGCTGGTGGTCGAGGTCGTCAGCCGGTAAAGCAGCATCTCGGCGGTCACCTGGCCGGAAAAATCGATGCGCACCGTCTTGTCGTCGACTGCGGTGACGAGCTTGTCGACATTGGTCTTGTCGTAGCCGACGCGTTTGAGGTTCGCGGCGGCAGCCTGGTCGAGCTTCAGAAGCCGCCCAATTGAATAGACGACGTCCTTCGCCGTCACCGGATTGCCGGAGGCGAAATTGGCCTGGCGCAGCGTGAAGGTGATGCCCTTGTCGTCCACCTTCCAGCTTTCAGCCAGCTGCGGCACGATCTTGCCATCCGGCGTGCTGTTCACCAGCCGGTCGTAGAGGTTCGACATGATCTCGACTGCCTTGCCTTCGGTCGCCTGATGCGGATCGAGCGACAGAACCTGTGCCAGTGATGTCCCGATCACCAGCTGGTCCTTCGGCGTTGCGGCATGCGAGAGTGGTGCGGCGATAGTCAGCGCGCCGATGACGGCGCCGACGAACAGGCCTTTCGAAAAATGCTTCATTGTAACTCCTCCCTGGATTACTATAGAGGACATATTATGTCGTCCGTATGTCGTATTATGATTTATCGAAGTCCGATTTGATTTGCAAGACCGTGCGGAAGACGTGAGGCAAAGGAACTGGGGAAACGAGAATGACGACACTTGGCCGGGGCCGGCAAAGACTGGCGCAGCAGGTCATCGATCAATTGCGCGCGCAAATCGAGACGGGGAAATTGCGCGTCGGCGACCAGCTGCCGACCGAGCCGCAGCTCGAATCGACCTTCGGCGTCAGCCGCACCGTCGTGCGCGAGGCCATTGCGGATTTAAGGGCCGCTGGTTTCGTCCGGCCGATCCAGGGCAAAGGCGTGTTCGTCGCGGATCCGAAGGTTCATTCGGTCATGTCGCTGACGCCGGTGGAAATCAAAAGCATTCCGGAAACCCTGGAATTGCTGGAGTTCCGCATGGCTACCGAGGGTGAAGCGGCAGCGATTGCCGCCTATCGCCGCACCGCCGAGCAGGAAGCGGCGATCCGCGAAGCCAACCGCCGGATGGCGCAAATGATCGAAAGCGGACAGCAGACGGTCGAGGCCGATTATGCCTTTCACATGGCGATCGCGGCCGCCACCAACAACCGCTTTTATGTCGACGTGCTACGCCATTTCGGCCCGCGCGCCATCCCCCGTGGCCAGTTTCCGACGCTTCCGGAGGCCAACGACCGCGAATATCTGCAAAAGGTCTATGCCGAGCATGTGGAAATCCTGTCGGCGATCGCCGATCAGGACCCCGACCGTGCCCGCCAGGCGATGCGCGCGCATCTGATGGCGAGCCAACGGCGTTATCGGATGCTGGCCGAACAGCAATAGGGCTCGACACCCTCAAAAATTCATATTATGTCATATGACATTGTTGGATTTAGAGAGGTCT
This sequence comes from Rhizobium sp. Nf11,1, assembly GCF_050587665.1. Taxonomy (NCBI): domain Bacteria; kingdom Pseudomonadati; phylum Pseudomonadota; class Alphaproteobacteria; order Hyphomicrobiales; family Rhizobiaceae; genus Rhizobium; species Rhizobium sp. Nf11,1. Next base: position 97,313 of record NZ_JBOBHU010000018.1, read on the forward strand.
CTGATGTATCTTGGAACACAGGTGGCAGCGCGCGACGATGACGATTATCGGATCTTCGCGCAATTGGGGGTGAAGCATATCAGTGCCGACCCGCCGGGACAGCCGAGCAGCTGGACGCTTGCCGATATCGAACGCCATCGCGACAAGGTCGAGAGCTTCGGCCTGATCCTCGACATGATCCAGCTGCCCCTGCCCTCGCAGCCGATCGAGAAGGCCTCCTATCCCGACATCCTGCTTGCCGGGCCTGAGCGTGACCGGCAGATCGATGCCGTTTGCCAGATGATCGAAGATGTCGCCGCGGCCGGCATTCCGGCGGTCAAATACAATCTCAACCTGATCGGCATTCCCCGCACGCCGGATGAACCGGGACGCGGCGGGTCGATGAATGCGAGCTTTCGCTGGGAGAAGACCGATCAGCAGGCTGCGCCCGGCCTTGCCGGCGTGCTCTCCGAAGACGAAAACTGGGAACGGATCGATTATTTCCTAGAACGCGTCGTGCCGGTCGCCGAGAGCAATCGCGTCCGGCTCGCCTGCCATCCGCACGATCCCTATACACCGCCCGGCTATCGCGGCGTCACACGCGTGCTCGGCACGGTGGAAGGGCTGAAGAAATTTGTGCAGATGCGCGAAAACCCCTATCACGGCCTCAATTTCTGCCAGGGCTCGGTTGGCGAGATGCTCGAAAATCCCCGCGAGGAGATCGACGACATCATTCGCTGGTTCGGAGAGCGCAACAAGATTTTCAACGTCCATTTCCGCAATATTCGCGGCGGCAAGCTGTCGTTCATGGAGACCTTCCCCGACGAGGGCGATATGGACATGGTCCGCTCGGCGAGGATCTACAAGGAAGTCGGCTACAAATACATGCTGATGCCAGACCATGTGCCGACCGTCAGCGGCAAGGACCCGTCCGCCACCGCATTTGCCTTTTGTTACGGCTACATCGCGGCACTTCTGCAAGTGCTCGAGAGCGCCTGACACCATCGATTTTCAACACCTAAGGAATAGGACGTCATGATGAACCCGATTGAATTGAAGAAGGCCGTCGGCAGCGGTCTGCTCTCGTTTCCGGTGACGCATTTCAACGATGAACTCAAGTTCGACGAAGCGAAATACCGGCGTCATGTCGAATGGCTCGCCGGTTACGACGCCGCAGCCCTCTTCGCCGCCGGCGGCACCGGCGAATTCTTCTCCCTTAACCCGAGCGAGATCCCGCATGTCGTCAAAGCCGCCAAGGCCTCGGCCGGCAATACGCCGATCATCTCGGGAACCGGGTACGGTACGTCGCTCGCCATCGAGATCGCACAGGCGGCCGAGAAGGCCGGCGCGGACGGATTGCTGCTTCTGCCGCCCTATCTGATGTTTGCCGAGCAGGCCGGTCTGATCGCCCATGTCAAGGCGGTCTGCCAATCGGTCGGCGTCGGCGTCATCGTCTATAACCGCGACAATGCCATCCTGACCGCCGATAGCATCGCCCGCCTGACGGAGGAATGCCCGAACCTGATCGGCTTCAAGGACGGCGTCGGCGACGTCGACAAGGTGATCGAGATCACCACACGGCTTGGCGATCGTCTGGTCTATGTCGGCGGCATGCCGACCCACGAGGTCTATGCCCAGGCCTATTTCGCCGCCGGCGTGACGACCTATTCTTCCGCCGTCTTCAACTTCGTGCCTGCGCTCGCCCAGCGCTTCTACGGCGCCCTGCGCATCGGCGATCAGGCGACCGTCAACGAGATCCTGAAGAGCTTCTTCTTCCCCTTCGTCGCCCTGCGCAACCGCAAGAAGGGCTATGCCGTCTCGATCATCAAGGCCGGGCTCCGCGTTCTCGGCCAAAACCCCGGCCCGGTTCGCCCGCCGCTGACGGATCTCACCCCGGAAGAACTAGCGATGCTGGAGAAGATCGTCGAGGCCAACGGCGTCGAACGGATCGCGGCGGAATAATACATCGCGAAATAGGCCGCCGGGGTGGCTCGGCGGCTGTCGGTTCGTGGGAATAGCTGCCCCTCACCCTAACCCTCTCCCCGCTCGCGGGGCGAGGGACGTGCCACACGAGACGTGGCGTGGAACGGAGAGGTCACGGCTTGTCCCTTCTCCCCGCGTGCGGGGAGAAGGTGGCGGCAGCCGGATGAGGGGCCGGTTTCGGCGATCTCCTGGGCTGAGGATTCGCTACAGCGCCACACCAGTGCCGCGGTCGAAAATATGCACCTGGTCGCTGGCGATGCTCGCCTCGAACACGGCGCCGTAGCGGGCGGGGTATTCGCCGTCGACGATCGCCGTCACCTGTTGTCCGGCAAGATCGAAGACCACATGGGTCTGGGCGCCCGTGGGTTCCACCAGCATCGTGCGGCCGGCGAGCGGTGTGCCGGCCGACAGGCCGGGAACGAGATGCTCGGGCCGAAGGCCGATAGTGACGGCCTGGCCACGCCTGACCTTGCGGTCGGGCGCGATGCGGATCGCAGTGCCGTCGTCGAGACGAGCAGCCGGTTCACCGTCTTCGCCATCCACCGTGCCGTCGAGCATATTCATCGCCGGCGAACCGATGAAGGCGGCGACGAAAAGATTGGCCGGCTTCTTGTAAAGTTCGAGCGGTGTACCCGCCTGCTCCACCCTGCCATGATTGAGCACGACGATTCGATCGGCGAGCGTCATCGCCTCGATCTGGTCGTGGGTGACATAGATCGAGGTCGTCCGGACCTTCTGGTGCAGCGTCTTGATCTCCGAGCGCATCTGCACGCGCAGTTTCGCATCGAGGTTGGACAAGGGCTCGTCGAACAGGAAGACGGCCGGATCGCGCACGATGGCGCGGCCCATAGCGACGCGCTGGCGCTGGCCGCCGGAAAGCTGCGCCGGCTTGCGGTCGAGCAGTTTGGCGAGGTCGAGCATGCGGGCCGCTTCAGCGACGCGGGCCTCGATCTCCGGCTTGGTAACGCCGGCGAGCCTCAGATTGAAGCCCATGTTTTCGGCGACCGTCATGTGCGGATAAAGCGCATAGGACTGGAAGACCATGGCGATGTTGCGCTCGCGCGGCGTCATGGCGTTGACGACATTGCCGCCGATGGCAATCTCGCCGTCGGTGATTTCCTCGAGACCGGCGATCATTCGCAGCAGCGTCGACTTCCCACAGCCGGACGGTCCGACCAGTGCGACGAATTCGCCGTCCTCGATGTGGAGCGAGATGCCGTGGATGACGTCGACGGCGCCGTAGGCCTTGTTTACATCTTTCAGTTCAACGGATGCCATTGATGCAACTCCAACGGTTCGGCTCAGGACTTCACGGCGCCGGCAGTCAATCCGGCGATGATATGTCTCTGGGCGACAAAGAAAACGATGATCGTGGGAAGGATCGTGAGGGTGATGAAGGCCAGCACCAGCTGCCACTCCGTGCCGAATTCACCGCGATAGACCATGATGCCGAGCGGCCAGGGATATTTGGATTCCGAGTTCAGCATGATCAGCGGCAGGATGTAGCTGTTCCAGCTGCCGACGAAGGAAATGATGCTGACGGTGGCGACGATCGGCCGGGAAAGCGGCAGCGAGATATGCCAAAAGAACTTGAGGTAACCGCAGCCGTCGACGAAGGCCGCCTGAAACAATTCTTCCGGAAGATTGCGGAAATAGTTCCTGAACAGAAGGATGCTCATGCCGAGGCCGAAGGCGACCTGCGGCAGCACCACACCCCAATAGGTATTGAGCAGGCCGAGGTCGCGAATGCGGATGAAGAGCGGCAGGATCGCGGTGGCGGCCGGAAACATCAGCCCGAGCAGGAAATAATTGAGGAGGAAGGACGAGCCGAAGAAGCGGACATGGGCAAAGGCGAAAGCCGCCATCGACGAGACGATCAGCGTCAAAAGCACGGTCAGCGCCGCAATGACGAGCGAATTACCGATCTGCAGCCAATAGCGCTCGCCGAAGAGGATGTCGGTGTAGTTCGCCCATTGCCATTCCGTCGGCAGGCCGAAGGGATTGGTGCGGAGATCCCCCAGGGTCTTGAAGCCGCCGAGCGCCGTCGTCAGCAGCGGCACCAGCACGATCGCCGCGATCAGACTCAGCGATACGTAGAGATAGATGCGGGTGGATGTCCTCATGCGGATGGAAGAGCTCATATCAGTCATGGCGCATGAAGATCCTTTTGTAACCGAAGGCGAGTGTCACGCAGATGATGAAGAGCACCACGCCGACGGCGCTGCCCAGACCCACCTGCATGCGCATGACACCGTAGGTATAGAGGAAGGTGACCATCGTCTGCGTCGAGTTCGACGGCCCGCCGCCAGTCAGCGGCATGATCATGTCGAAGAGCTGCAGGGAGCCGACGACGGCGAAGAAGATTGAAAGGCGCAGGGTGGAGCCGAGGAGCGGCAGCGTGACGTAGCGGAATTTCTGCCAGCCGGTGGCGCCGTCGATCTCGGCCGCCTCCAGCACGCTCTTGTCGACCGATTGCAGGCCGGCGATGAACAGCATCATGTGGAAGCCGAAATATTTCCAGACGATGACCCCGAGGATGGCATAGATCGCCAGCTCCTTGTCGGCGAGCACGTAAGGATTGGCGAAACCGAAGAAGTTGGAAATGGCGGCAAACAGGCCGTAGTCGCCATCATAGACAAAGCGCCAGATGAGGCCTGCGGCAACATCGGCCAGCACATAGGGCAGGAAGAAGATCAGGCGGTAAGCGACGACACCGGGAATGCGGTGGGCCAGCATGGTGGCCAGCCAGATGGCGAGCGGCACCTGGATGCAGATCGAAATGACGATGATCAGGCCGTTATTGACGAGCGCCTGGGTGAAAGCCGCGTTGCGGAACAGGACCTGGAAATTGCGGAGGGCGATGAACTCCGTCGGCGTGCCATAACCGTTCCACTTATAGAGGCTGTACCAGGCCGCCTCGCCCATCGGCATGATGACGAAGAGCGTGAAGAGCAGCAGCGCCGGCGGCAGAAACAGCAACAGCACGGTCAGGCGGTCGTGGGCGACCGAGCTCTTCCGGTTTGCGGCTCGTCTTGCCGGCCTTGCGGCGCTCGGTGTCGATAGGACTGAGATATTGGCCATGGTTCCTGCTTTCGCATCTCGTCGGCAGCGATGCCGGCGCTCCCGATTGACAGGAGCGCCGGAAGGTTCTGCGGGCGCAGGTTATTGTTCCAGTTCGAAAGCATCCTGGATCATCTGGGCGCCGTCCTTGGAGTTCATCTGTCCGGAGACGATTTCCACCGAGACGTCGTTGACGACACGGCCGACGGCCGCACCGAGATCCTGGTCGAAGAAGTTCTGATGCCAGGTCGAACCCGCAAGCTGTTTGGCCGATTCGGCGAGCAGCGGGTTGACGACACCGTCATCGGCGCCGACGGCAACAGGCAGGAGCATCCCGGCCTTGGCCATTGCCCGCTCGTTGTCCGCATTCGTCAGGAAAGCGAGGAAATCGATCGCTTCCTTGGAGGCCTTCTTGGTGAGCGCCCAGCCGTTCAGGCCACCAAGCGTATCGGTGGGCTTTCCGGCGCCGCCTTCAACCGTCGGGAAGACGAAACGGCCGATATTGTCGGGCGAAAGCCCCTTGCCGTCGCCGGCATTCTTGCGCTGGTTGGCCTCGGTCGCCTCGAAGCCGAGGATCATCGCCGCCTTGCCGTCGCCGAAAACGCCGAGCGTCTGCGGCCAGGTTGCGCCGAGATAGCCGGGCTGGAAAGGTTCGAGCTTGCCGAGCTCGGCGAGATCTTCGCCGGCCTTGATGATGGCCGGATCGAGGAAGCCTTCGCCCTCGCCCTTCTTGGCCGCGTCAAAGACCTTCTGGCCGCCTTCGCGCATGACGAGATAGCTCCAGTAGAAGTGGATCGGCCATTTCTCGCCGCCGCCGCCGGCGATCGGCACGATACCGGCCGCTTTGATCTTCTTCACCGCCTCAAGAAAATCGGTCCAGGTCTTGATGTCTTCGGCCTTGACGCCTGCCTTGGCAAACAGCGCCTTGTTATAGAAGAAGCTCACCAGGCCGACCTTGTAGGGGATCGCCCAGGTCTTGCCGTCGAAGGTCAGGCCGTCGACCGAGGCCGGCGTATAGGCCTTGCGCAGCTTGCCGCCATCGGCATCGAGAGCTGCCGTCACATCCTGCAGCGCGCCGGTCTCGGACTGCTGCTTCAGGACCCCGCCGCCCCAGCTGAAAAAGAAATCCGGGACGTCGTCAGACTGCAGCAGCGTGGGAAGCTTGGCCTTGAAGGCCTCGTTTTCGAGAAACTGCATCTGGATGTCGACGTCGGGATGCTGGGCTTCGTATTTCTTGACGATGTCTTCCCAGGCGGCGACGTTCTTCGGATCGGTTTCGAGATGCAGCCACTTGACCACCGTCGCCGCCGAGGCGGCCCCGGCTCCGGCCAGCAACATGCCGGCTGCCGCGGCCATGGATACAATGCGCCTGCCGCCGAGACCGGCGTTCTTCAGCATGAAATGCATGATCTTCCTCCCAGGGGACCTATCCTCACAATTTTTCCCCAATGCGGATTAATTCAGCGGACCTTGTGCCGGATGTCAACCCAACGCGTTAATTTTTGCCAAATTCGCTTGACAGCCCCGTGGAATTGCCTGCTATTTAATTCGTAACCCGTTATAAATATTGGCTTCAGCCAACCAAACGACTGCCGGCACATTTTCATGAAGACTGCAGATCCAGAATTGATGCGCGCGATCAATCGCTTGAACGTGCTCGATACCATCCGGCGCCATGGCCCGATCTCGCGCATCGAAATCAGCGAGCGGACGGAGCTGTCGACGACAACCGTCTCGGCCATCACCGCGTCGCTGCTCGATGACGGGCTGATCCTGCCGCGGCATGAGGGCGATATCCGCAATGAGGCGGTGCGCGGCAGGCCGCGCGTGGCGCTGGAACTCAATCCCGACGCCGCCCGCGTCGTCGGCGGCAAGATCGCCGCCAGCCGCATGGTGTTCGTCGTCACCAATTTCCGCGGCGACGTGCTGTCGAAGCTGGCTTTGCCGATCCGCATCGACCGGCAGCCGATCGGCGTCATCGCCGACCTCGTCGAGGACGGCGTCCGTCGTTGCGTCGTCGATGCCGGCCTGTCGCTCGAAGATATCGACAGCATCTGCCTCGGCTTTCCCGGCGTCGTCGAGCACCGCACCGGTTACATCAGAAGCAGCCCGATCTTTCGCGACATCAATGTCGATTTCGCCGCCGAGATGTCGACGCGGCTGTCGACGCCGACCATCGTCGAAAGCGACGCCCATGCCATTACGCTCGGCCACCACTGGTTCGGGAAGGCCCGCGATCTTGAGGACATGGTGCTGATTTCGCTGGAACAGACACTCGGTCTCGGCGTACTGCACGGCAACCGCCTGTTCCGCGGCGCCGGCGGCCTCAGCCATAACCTCGGCGATCTTGTCCTCGGCATGGGACCGAACGGCGTGGTGCGGCTCTTCAGCCAGGCCGGCGAAAGCGCCATCCTCGGCGAACATCAGGCCGACGGCCGTTTTGCCGAAGCCATCCGCCTCGGGCGCGGCATGACCCATGCCCAGGCGCTGATCAAGGCCGACGACGACCGGCTGATCGGTGCCGCTATCCGCGCCGGTGAAGCAGTCGGCTTGACGATCGCCAATATCGTCACGCTTTTTGCGCCGCCGCGGGTCATTCTCGTCGGCTCCAGCCTGGCGCTCGGCGACCCCTTCTTGAACAGCCTGCGCGACGCCTATGCGCTTGCCATTCCGCCCTCGCTGAGGGGCGTCAGCGAACTCGTCTTCGACGATTCGAGCGATGATTTCTGGGCGCAGGGTGCCGCAGCCGTGGCGCTCTACGAACTCTACGAATCGCCCTGGAGCACCACCGGGCCGGCCCTTTGACGGGCGAGAAAAGCAAGATCAAATGGAGGAATTCATGGACAAAGTCGGTATCGGCATCATCGGATGCGGCAATATTTCAGGCGCCTATCTCACGGCGATGGCATCCTTTCCCATTCTCGACATTCGCGGCGTCGCCGATCTCAACCGGGAACTGGCAGAGGCGAAGGCTGTCGAATTCAACGTGCCCGTCAAGTCCGTCGAGGAACTCCTCGCCGATCCCAAGGTCGAAATCATCGTCAATCTGACCATCCCGAAAGCCCATGTCGCCGTCGCGCTGCAGGCGCTCGACGCCGGCAAGCATACCTATTCGGAAAAGCCGCTCGGGATTAATTTCGCGGAAGGGAAAAAATTGGCGGAGGCGGCCAAGGCGCGGAATCTGCGGATCGGTGCGGCGCCCGACACCTTCCTCGGCGGCGGCCACCAGACAGCCCGCGCCCTGATCGACCAGGGTGTCATCGGCCAGCCGGTCGGAGGATCGGCAAGCTTCATGTGCCCGGGTCATGAGCGCTGGCATCCGAACCCGGCCTTTTTTTACGAAGTCGGCGGCGGGCCGATGCTGGACATGGGTCCCTATTACATCACCGATCTTATCAATCTGCTCGGACCGGTATCGCAGGTCGCCGGCTTTGCGACGACGCCGCGGGCCGAACGGCTGATTACCAGCGAGCCGCGCAATGGCGAGCGCATTCCGGTGCATGTGCCGACCCATGTCGCCGGCATGATGGCTTTTTCCAACGGCGCCGTCGTGCAGATCGTCATGAGCTTCGACGTCGCCGGCCATAAGCATGTGCCGCTCGAAGTCTACGGAACCGAGGGCACGCTTATCGTCCCCGACCCCAACAAGTTCGCCGGCCCTGTCGAATATCTGAAGAAGGGCGGCGCCTTCGAGGACCAGCCGATTATCGCACCCTATGCCGACGGCAATTATCGCTCGCTCGGCGTCGCCGACATGGCGCATGCGATCCGCTCCGACCGTCCGCACCGCGCCAACGGCGACCTTGCGCTGCATGTGCTTGAAGTCATGGAAGCCTTCCATACGGCGTCCGAGACCGGCCGGACGGTGACGATATCAACGGCGGTCGAACGCCCTGCCCCCTTGTCCGATTCGATCGTCGACGGACGGCTGGCGAAATAGTTTCAGGAGGAAAGAGAATGCGTGAAGCACTGATCGTCTGGGGTGGCTGGAGCGGACACGAGCCGCAGGAATGCGCCGAAATCATCAAGACCATGCTCGAGGAAGACGGCTTCAAGGTCTATCTCGAACACGGCACCGAGGCGCTTGCCGACCCTTCGGTCCATGATCTCAGCCTCCTCGTGCCGATCATGACGATGTCGAAGATCGAAAAGGAGGAGGTCAAGAACCTCGCCGCCGCGATCGAAAGCGGCGTCGGCATCGCCGGCTACCATGGCGGCGCCGGCGATGCCTTCCGCGACTCCGTCGACTATCAGTTCATCATCGGCGGCCAGTGGGTGGCCCATCCCGGCAACATCATCGACTACACCGTCAACATCACCCGCCCCGACGATCCGCTGATGGAGGGGATTGCCGACTTCCCCTATAGGTCAGAGCAATATTACATGCATGTCGACCCCTCGAACGAGGTCCTGGCGACGACCAGGTTTAGCGGCGAACACGCCTACTGGATCGACGGCGTCGTCATGCCGGTCGTCTGGAAGCGCAAATACGGCAAAGGGCGCGTGTTCTATTCCTCGCTCGGCCACCAGGCCAAGGAGTTCGACGTGCCCGAGATGAAGACCATCTTCCGCCGCGGCGCCAATTGGGCAGCGCGGTGAGATAAGGCTGTTCGGTTCGTGGGTTTGGCCTGCCCCTCATCCGGCTGCCGCCACCTTCTCCCCGCTTGCGGGGCGAAGGGACCATGCCGCAACCTCCCCATTCCTCTCCGACCTCTCGCGAGGCAGGTCCCCTCGCCCCGTTTACGGGGAGAGGGCTAGGGTGAGGGGCAAGCGGCGATCTCAGCGCAAAATCAACGCCGTACCATAAAGTCCTAATGCAAAAACCGTATGCGCCAGCAGATTGAAACACCGCACCTTCATCGGCTTTGGATGTTTCGAAGCAGCCCAGCCTAGGCCGAGGCCCGGCTGCAGCAGGAACCACCCTGCCCCGACGGTGACGATGCCGAAGATCCAGGCGGGAAGAAATGTCGGTGCGGCGAACCATCCCTCTCCCATGATGAGCGCAAAGATCACCCCATAGAGGATGCCGACGACGTAATGGCTGATCCAGCCGAGAGCGAGTTCATTCGCGTAAGGCGCAGCATCGGCAATGCTGTCATGAAAGACCTTGCCGCGGCCGAGATGCCAGAACCAGCGGCCGACCGGCGCCCAATTGGCGGGCGGCTGACCGAAGAACTTGGCAAGCACAATTGCCCAGAGGTCCATGAGGATGGTTGCGCCGGCGCCGATCGCCAGGCCGCGCCATAAAATATCGAACATCGGGAATCACCGGAGAGCGTTTTGATAGAGGCGCCAGAGAACCATTGCAGAGGCGCTTGCGCAATGGTTTCGGCATGACATTCGCCGAGACATTGCGGCCAAGAGGCGCCGTCGATGGGGCAACTGCTCCATCATCCGCAAAAAGGCATCGGTGCGGCCGCAAATTGATGCTTTTCGCAGGTAGCGTTATTCCCTACTCACTGTCTCGAACGGCAATGAGAGGCGAACGGCAATGACAGTGCCATTTTACTGGAACGAACTGGTCAGCGACGACTTCGCGGGATTGTCTGCGGACACCACGATCGCCATCCTGCCGATCGCCTCGACCGAGCAGCACGGGCCGCATCTACCTGTTGCTACCGACGTCGCTATCGCAACCGGCATGCTTGCCGAGTTGCGGAAGCAGAAGCCCGCCGATCTCGATTGCCTGGTGCTGCCGACGCAGGAAATCGGCAAGGCCAATGAACATATTTACGGGCCGGGAACCCTGTCGCTTGGCGCCGAACTGCTCATTCCGGTTTGGACCGCGATCGGCTCAAAGGTTGCCGAAGCAGGCATCCGCAAAATGGTGATCGTCAATTCGCATGGCGGCAATGTCGATATCATGAGCATCGTCGCGCGCGAGCTGCGCGTGCGCTACGCGATGGCCGTCGTCTCCACGCAATGGGGCCGCTTCGGCCATCCCGAGGGCATGATCGGCGACCATGAGCTGAAATACGGCATCCATGGCGGCGAGGTGGAAACCTCGCTGATGCTCCATTTCCGACCTGATCTGGTGCGAATGGAGAAGGCGCAGAATTTCACCTCCAAGGCGGAATGGATGCGCGACCAATCGAAATACCTTCAGCCGCTGCCGCCGCATTCGCTCGCCTGGATCGCCCACGACCTCAATCCCAACGGCGTCGTCGGCGACGCGTCGCTCGGGACGTCAGAAAAGGGCGAAGCAATCTGCCGCCATCAGGTCAGGGGCTTCATAGAGCTCCTCTATGACCTGAAACGTTACCAGCTTTCCAATCTCTACTCGAAGTAAGGCGGTGGCTCACATCGCCGCGGAAGCATAGGCCGCAATGTGACCCTTGGCCTGCAGTTCCTGCACCAGGCCGGCCAATTCGGCCAGGAGGTACTCGACGAACAGGCTGGTGGCGGAATCAAGCGGCGCGCGGGCGCGGGCAAAAAGCTTCATCGGCTGATGGCGCGCATGCGGCTCAGCGATCGGCCGGAAGACCAGTTCGCCCTGTCGGCATTCGGTGATGACATCAAGCGGGTTCAGGATCGTCAGCCCCGCCCCCGATTTGACCAGTTTCTTCAGCATCTCCGAGGCATTGGTTTCGAGCACCGGTTCTACATGCACGTCGAGGCGCGCCAGGGCCAGATTGATCACGTCGCGCAGGCTGGTCCCCTGCTGCGCCAGCACCAGGCGCTCCTGTACGATATCGGCAAGGTTGATCGGGCCGGGGCCGATCAGATGATGACCGGGCGGCAGGACCACGCCGATCGGTATGTCGAAATTGCCGAGGGTGCGGATGCCGGGCGTTGCCGGAATATTGAAGCCGAGCCCAATATCTACCTCACCTGAAAGCACCGGGTTAACCGTCATCGTGCCGGCGTCGTTGCGCAATTGCATGAAGACGCGCGGATGTTCCGACTGGAACCGCGCGATGATCTCAGGCAGCGGCCCGGCCGCAAGGCCGACCGTCGTCACCAGCCGGACCTTGCCCGCCTGCTGCATCTTCAGGCTGCGAATGCGCCCCTCCAGCCGTTCGTAATTCTTCAGCACCTCGCGAATATGTTCGATGCAGAGCTCGCCGGCGGCCGTCAGGCGCAGCCCGCGCGGCAGGCGCTCGAACAGCGGCGCACCCATTTCCTCCTCCAGTGCGAGAATTTGCCGGTTGATCGCCGAAGACGCCACATTCAGCCGTGCCGCTGCCTTGCGGATCGAGCCCGATCGCGCGATCTCGTTGATATAGAGAAGCTTTCTGGAGTGCAGCATCAGGACCTCGTTGCACAAAAATCAAGCACGCAGCGCAAATTAGGCACAGGCTTTGGGTGAGATGCCGAAAAGGCATCGTTGCGCACGAAATTTGATGCTTTTCAAAGAGCAAAGCAACCGCTCCTATGAAGAAAATCCGACGTCATCGCAGACGCCGAGAACTCCGAAGGGGAACGCTGATCATGCCCAATGTACTGAAGAATACGGTTTCCGCACTCATCGGCCTTGGCGGCATGTTCGCCGCCGCCGTCTCGGCCCATGGCGCCGACAAGGTAAGCTATGGCACGAACTGGCTGGCGCAGGCCGAGCATGGCGGCTTCTACCAGGCCGTGGCCGATGGCACCTATGCCAAATACGGCCTCGACGTCACCATCGTGCAGGGCGGTCCGAACGCAGCCAACAGCGCGCTTCTGATCTCCGGCAAGATCGATTTCTACATGGGTGGGCCGCAGGGCGAGATCTCGGCCGTCGAGCAGGGTATTCCGCTCGTCGATGTCGCGGCAATCTTCCAGAAGGATCCGCAGGTGCTGATTGCACATCCCGATGCCGGCATCGAGAAGTTTGAAGATCTCACGAAGCTCAAGACTCTGTTCCTCGGCAAGGACGGCTATCTCACCTATTTCGAGTGGATGAAGGCGAACTTCAAAGGCTTCAGGGACGAGCAGTACAAGCCCTACAATTTCAGCCCGGCGCCCTTCCTTGCCGACAAGGATTCGGCACAGCAGGGCTACCTTACCTCGGAACCCTACGAGATCCAGAAGCAGGCCGGATTCGAACCGAAAGTCTTCCTGCTCGCAGACAACGGCTACTCTCCCTATTCGACGATGATCACCACCACACAAGCGATGATCGACAGTAAGCCGGATGTCGTCCAGCGCTTCGTCGATGCCTCGATCGAAGGCTGGTACCACTATCTCTATGGCGACAACGCGAAGGCCAATGAGCTGATCAAGAAGGACAATCCCGAAATGACGGATGGTCAGATCGCCTACTCCATCGCCAAGATGAAGGAATACGGCATCATTGAATCCGGCGACAGCCTCGACAAGGGCATCGGCTGCCTGACCGAGGCGCATTACAAGGCCTTCTTCGACGAAATGGTAGCGATCAAGGTGTTCAAGCCGGAGACGGATTACACCAAGGCCTTCACGACGAAATTCGTCTGCAAAGGCACCGGAATGGCGATGAAGAAGTAAGCCGCAGACGCCGCCTGCGATCCGCCGCCAACACGGCGGATCACTCCCCTGCATGAACGAGACAGGCAATGCCCCCAGCAGAAGCTCAGGCCCTATCACCGAAAGAGATGCGCAAGCGGCCGCTGGTCGTCATGCAATCGGTTTCGAAAGTCTTCTCCAGCGGAACCGTAGCCCTTTCGAACATGTCGCTGACCGTGGAAAGCGGTGAGTTCATCAGTCTGCTCGGTCCGTCCGGCTGCGGCAAATCCACCGCGCTGCGCATCATTGCCGGCCTCGGCAATGTGACCTCGGGCGCGATCGACTGGCCGAGTTCGCGCATCAACTCCAAGGGTCTCCCTGAGGGCGATATCAGCTTCGTCTTTCAGGAGCCGACGCTGATGCCCTGGAAGACCGTCTTCGATAATGTCCATCTGCCGCTGAAACTGAAACATGTTTCGAAGGCTGCGGCGCACGATCGGATCCTGGAGACGTTGAGCACCGTCGGGCTTCAGGATTTCGCCAGCGCCTATCCGCGCGAACTCTCCGGCGGCATGAAGATGCGTGTGTCGATCGCCCGGGCGCTCGTGACCAGGCCGAAGCTCCTGTTGATGGATGAGCCCTTCGCAGCACTTGATGAGATCACCCGCCAGAGGCTGAACGACGACGTGCTGCGCCTCTGGAAGGTGACCGGCATCACCGTCATGTTCGTCACCCATTCGGTCTTCGAATCCGCCTATCTCTCGAACCGCATCGTCGTGATGAAGGCAAGGCCCGGGCGCGTTCATGCCGACCTGCCGCTGACGACCAGCCTGGAACGCGATGCCCATTACCGCACTTCGGAAGAATACCGCAGAGCTTGCGAGACGGTCTCGCATTCGCTGATCGGGGCGATCAACGCGGTGGAGGACCATCGATGAGTGACGAACCGGCCGCAGCGCCGCTGCTTGTCAAAACCACTGCAAGCGCCCGGGGCCGCGATCTGGCGCTGCGCATCTTGATCCCCCTGCTGGTGATCGCGGCGCTGATCCTGATCTGGTATGCGTATGTCAGACTATCGGGCGTGCCGCCCTATATCCTGCCGGGCCCGGCCGCGGTCGCAAGTGCCTTCGTGACCGATTGGGGCACGCTTGCCCCTGCCCTCTGGGTCACCACCAAGATCACGCTGGTATCGCTGATGCTGGCGCTCGTCGGCGGCGTCGGCTTTGCGATCTTTCTCGTGCAATCGCGCTGGATTGAACTCGCCTTCTATCCGCTCGCGGTCATTCTTCAAGTCACCCCGATCGTGGCGATCTCGCCGCTGATCCTGATCTATGCGCCGTCGACGCAGGTGGCGCTTCTCATCTGCGCCTTCCTCGTTGCCTTTTTCCCGATCCTTTCGAATATGGTGCAGGGGCTGAAAAGCGTCGACCATAATCTCATCAACCTGTTCGAGCTCTACGGCGCCTCGCGCTGGCAGACGCTGCTCTTTCTCAAGCTGCCGGCCGCCCAACCCTATTTCATGACCGGTCTCAGGATCGGCGGCGGCCTGGCGTTGATTGCAGCCGTCGTCGCCGAGTTTGCCGCGGGCTCGGCGGGCGCCGGCTCTGGCCTCGCCTTCCGGCTCCTCGAAGCGCAATACCGGCTCAATATTCCGCGCCTCTTTGCGGCGCTGCTGATGCTCTCGCTGCTCGGCGTGGCGATCTTCGCCGTCACCTCCTTCATTTCGTGGCTTGCCCTGCACCGCTGGCACGAGAGCAGCCTGAAACGGGAAAACTGATGACCTATTCCTTCATTTCACCGCCCAATGCCGGCCGCTTCGTGCTGAGCAATGCGACTCTGCCTGCAGCTGCCGTCACCGGTTATGACGCACCTGCCGTCGAGGGGCTCGTGCGGGCCGATATCGTCATCGCCGACGGTGTGATTTCCGCCCTGTTGCCGCCCGGCGGAGCGCCCGCCGAAATTGCGAAATCCGACCTCAAGGAAGGCATGGTCTGGCCCTGCTTCGCCGACATGCATACGCATCTCGACAAGGGCCACATCTGGCCGCGCAACGCCAATCCGGACGGCACGTTCCCGGGGGCATTGGAGGCCGTGCGCGCAGACCGCGAGGCAAACTGGTCGGCCGCCGACGTCAAGAAGCGCATGGAGTTCTCCCTGCGCTGCGCCTACGCACACGGCACCAGCCTCATTCGAACCCATCTCGATTCCCTTGCGCCGCAGCACCGCATTTCATTCGAGGTCTTTGCCGAAATGCGCGATGTCTGGAAGGACAGGATCGCCTTACAGGCGGTGGCGCTGTTTCCGATGGAAAACATGGCGGACGCCGCCTATTTCGCCGATCTCGTCACTGTGGTCCGCGAAAAGGGCGGGCTGATCGGCGGCGTCACCCGGATGAGCGGCGATCTCGACAACCAGCTCGACATGTTGTTCAGGGCTGCGGCTGATAATGGCCTCGATGTCGACCTTCATGTCGACGAGACCGACGATCCGGCTGCGGAAACCCTGAAGGCGATCGGGCAAGCCGTGCTGCGCAACCGCTTCGGCGGCAAGGTGACGGCCGGCCATTGCTGCTCGCTCGCCCGCCAGGACGAGGAGACGGCAAAACGCACGGTCGATCTCGTCGCAGAGGCCCGACTCGCCATCGTCTCGCTGCCGATGTGCAACACGTATCTGCAGGACCGCTATTTCGGCCGCACACCGCGCTGGCGCGGCGTCACACTTTTCCACGAACTGGCGGCAGCCGGCGTCGCAACGGCGGTCGCCTCCGACAATACCCGCGACCCCTTTTATGCCTATGGCGATCTCGACCCGGTGGAAGTGTTTCGCGAGGCGGTCCGCATCCTGCATCTCGACCATCCGCTGGATACGGCCGCACGGGTTGTAACCACCTCGCCCGCCGATATTCTCGGCCGACCGGATATGGGACGCATCGCCGTCGGCACTGCAGCTGATCTCGTGCTCTTCAGCGCCAGGCGCTGGAGCGAATTTCTTTCCCGTCCGCAGTCCGACCGCGTCGTCCTTCGACGCGGCAAGGTGATCGACCGCAGCCTGCCGGACTATCGTGAACTCGACAGCGTCGTTGGAGCCTGACATGCCGGATTATCAGACGATCAAAAAGGAACTCGAAGGCATCGCCATAGAAGACAATCCGGCGCTGGTGCGCCAGAAGAGCCGTGATTTCTACTGGTATTCGCCGATCCTGAAGGCGCAGCTCGACAATGTGACGGCCGATCTCGTCGTCACGCCGAAAAACGAAGAAGAGGTCATCCGGACGCTGGAGGTCGCCTTCGCGCATGGCGTGCCGGTCACGCCGCGCGGCGGCGGCACCGGCAATTACGGCCAGGCGATGCCGCTTTCCGGCGGGATCGTGCTGAACCTTGCCGCCATGGACAAGATCAAGGAAATTCATCCCGGCCGGGTGATCTGCGAGCCGGGCATCATCATCGCCCAGCTCGACAAGCAGACCAAAGCTCATTCCGGCCAGGAACTGCGGTTCCATCCCTCGACGGCGCAGATGGCGACGGTCGGCGGCTTCATCGCCGGCGGCTCCGGCGGCGTCGGCTCGATCACCTGGGGCGGCTTGCGCGATCTCGGCAATATTCTGCGCCTGCGCGTCGTCACCATGGAGGCCGAGCCGCGCGTGCTCGATCTCACCGGCTGGGATCTGCAAAAGGTCAGCCATGCCTACGGCACCAACGGCGTCATCACCGAGATCGAAATGCCGCTGGCGCCCGCCTATGATTGGGTCGATGTTCTCGTCGGCTATGACGACTTCATGGCCTGCGTGCGCTTCTCCGATGCGCTTGCCAAATGCAACGGCATCCTCGTCAAGGAGATCGCCCCGATCGCCGCACCGATCCCGTACGACTATTTCACCCGCCACAAGCCCTATATCCGCAAGGGGCAGTCGGTGGTGGTGCTGATGATCGCGCCGCATGCGATGGATGCCTTCCTCGCCTTCACCTCGGCCCACAAGGGCGAAGTGATCTTCCGCTCCGACAAGGTCGAGAGCATGAAGGGCATTCCGCATGCCTATGAACTTGCCTGGAACCACACGACGTTGCGGGCGCTGAAGGTCGATCCTGGATTCACCTATCTGCAGGTTCAGTACCCGGGGCCGGATCACGTGGCCAAGGTTGCCAAGATGGTGGAGATCTTCGGCGACGAGGTTCCCGGCCATCTCGAATTCATCAAATTCGACGGGCAGATCCAGTGCTCCGGCCTTCCGCTGGTGCGCTATACCACGGAGGAGCGCCTTGAAGAAATCATCCGGATCCACCAGGATCACGGCTGCCCGATCTTCAACCCGCACCGCTACACGCTCGAGGAAGGCGGCATGAAGCGCACCGACAAGGTACAGCTTGCCTTCAAGCACGAAACCGATCCGAAAGGGCTTCTGAATCCCGGCAAGATGATCGCCTGGGAGAACCCGGACTTCGATTTCAATGCCGGCAAGAACTATCTCTTCCCCGGCCTTGCGGGCCTGATGGAGGCCTCATGAGGGTGCTCGTGCTGCATTCGCATCCGGTGGAGGAAAGCTACGGCAAAGCGCTCTATAAGCAGACGCTGGAAAGCCTGCGCAAAGCCGGCCATGAAGTGGACGGATGCGATCTCTACGCCGAGAATTTCGATCCCGTTCTCTCCCGGCATGACCGGCTCGCCTATCACGACTACCCCGACAATATCGCGCTGGTGAAACCCTATGTCGAGCGGCTGAAACGGGCGCAAGGGCTGGTCCTGGTCACGCCGGTTTGGAATTTCGGCTTCCCGGCGATATTGAAAGGTTATTTCGATCGCGTCTGGCTTCCAGGCGTTTCCTTCGAACTGATCGACGGCAAGGTGGAATCGCGGCTGCGCCATATCGGCAAGCTCGCCGCCGTGCTGACTTATGGCGCGACGCCGTTCCGCGCCTTCGTGGCTGGCAACCCGCCGAGGAAGATCGTCAAGCGCGTGCTGCGAGCGCAGATCAACCCGCTGCGGCCGGTCACCTTTCTTGCCCATTACGACATGAATAATTGTACCGAGGAAACGCGGACACGGTTCCTGCAGAAGGTGAAGAGCGCGATGGAGCGTTTCTGAGCATGCGGAAGGACTGTCCGCCGAAACACCTGGTTCAGGCAGGGATTTCCGATGAAGAAGGTTTTTAACCCGATCTCCGTCCGCCGCCCATTCGGGCATTACAATCACGGGCTGCTGGTGCCGCCGGGCGCCTCCCTGCTCGTGACCTCGGGCCAGCTCGGCATCGCCCCCGACGAGGCGGTACCGGAGGATGTCGGCGCACAGGCGGAACTCTGCTTCGAAGCCATCAAGGCAATTCTCGCCGAGGCCGAGATGAGTTTTGCCGACGTTATCCGCATCTCCGCCTTCGTGACGAAGCGAGAGGATTTCCCAGCCTACATGGCCGTGCGTGATCGTTACACGCTCGATCCGAAGCCGGCCTCGACGCTGATCATCGTCGGCGGCTTCACCCGCCCGGAGTTCCTCGTGGAAGTCGAAGTCACGGCCGCCAAGGTGTTTTGCTGAAGCGAGCCGAACGCCTGCCTCCCCGTCAGTCGCTGCTTCAGTTGCCTGCGCCCGATTGCCTAGAGCCTGCTGCTTTCATACGGAAGCATATCCTGAG
>NZ_JBOBHU010000019.1:0-112072 GCF_050587665.1 Rhizobium sp. Nf11,1
TCCTGCCCAGACCGGCTACCTACCATTCGATTCTCGGGCTACGGCTGCGGTATTTTTCGCCAACAGCGGACGGCCGGCCTTAATGCTTGGCTGGACCCGCCAGTGCTGACGCAGGATCGATCTCACACGCTTGAGGCCGGCGTTGCAGTTGCTTTGCGCTTGTTAAGCGAACCTCGCTCGTTTGAGCAAATCGGTTGCCAAGGCGCTCATCGAAAAATTCCTTGCATGACGGGATCCGGATCGTCGATCCAGGCGACCGGCCCGGAGCAAATTTGTTGTCTATTTGCGGTTGATTGGCTCGTTTCGCGAACTATCATCAGGATCGGACAAGGGGCACGTCTTCGGATTGAAACCGCCTCCGTGTTCAGCCCGTCGCCACCCATACCTTTCCCGATTGCTCCCACTTTCAACCGAGGTTCCCCATGCGCATTGCCGTCGGTGGCATTCATATCGAATGCAGCACATACAATCCCGTTCTGAATGAGGAGAAGGATTTTCGGGTGCTGCGCGGGGAGGGGCTGCTTGAATCGCCCTATTTCGGCTTTCTGAAGGATTATGATGCCGAGTTCCTGCCGACGATCCATGCCCGGGCCATTGCCGGCGGGCCGGTTTCGCGCGGCACCTATGAGGCGTTCAAGAGCGAATTCCTCGCGCGGCTGAAGCCGCTGCTGCCGCTTGATGGTCTGTACCTTGCCATGCACGGCGCCATGTATGTCGAGGGCATGGAGGATGCCGAAGGCGACTGGATCAGTGCGGCCCGGGCGCTCGTCGGCGAAGAATGCACCGTCTCGGCAAGCTATGACCTGCACGGTAATGTCACCCAGCGCATCATCGATGCGCTCGACATCTACTCTACCTATCGCACCGCGCCGCATATCGATGTCGAGGAGACGATGCGCCGTTCGGTTTCCATGCTGGTCAAAAGCCTGAAAACAGGTGTGAGGCCGATCGTTCTCTGGGCGCCGATCCCGGTCGTCCTGCCCGGCGAGCGCACCAGCACTGTCGATGAGCCGGCTAAAAGCCTCTATGCCGAACTGCCGGAGATCGACGCGATTGAAGGCGTCTGGGATGCGTCGCTGATGGTCGGCTATGTCTGGGCCGACGAACCGCGCGCCACGGCCGCCGTCATCATGACCGGCAGCGACCGCGCCGTGCTGGAACGCGAGGCGAGGCGCCTTGCCAGGGCCTATTGGAATGCCCGCGAGGACTTCGTCTTCGGCTGCGAGACCGGTTCGGTCGAGGAGTGCGTTGCGAGGGCGATCGCCAGCCCGACCGCTCCCGTCGTGCTCGCCGAATCCGGCGACAACCCGACCGGCGGCGGCGTCGGAGACCGGGCCGATGTCCTGGCTGAGTTGATCGCCAAAGGTGCTGATGGCGTCGTCTTTGCCGGCATTGCCGACAAGGCGGCGACCGAAGCCTGTTACGCCGCAGGTGTCGGGGCTGAGCCTGTCCTCAGTGTCGGGGCCTCGCTCGATACCAAGGGCAGCAGGCCGGTCAATGCCCGCTTTACCGTCAAATTCCTGCATGAGACCGCCGACGCGGCCGATCGGCAGGCGGTCGTTTCGATCGGCGGCATCGATCTCGTGCTCTCGGCCAAACGGCGACCCTACCACAATATCGCCGATTTCACCCGGCTCGGCCTCGACCCGCACGCAGCCAAGATCATCGTCGTCAAATCGGGCTATCTCTCGCCGGAACTGGCGCCGATCGCAAACCCTAACCTGATGGCGCTGTCGGAGGGCGTGGTCGATCAGTTCGTCGAGCGCCTGCCGCGGCTGCGCAAGCAGCATCCGACCTACCCCTTCGACAAGGATTTTGCCTTCGAACCGCTGGTCTTCCTCTCCGCGCGTTCGCTGCGGGCTTGAGGTCCTACCGACCCGAACAGAGATGATATTGCAGAGAGGATGTTCGGCATGACCGGATTTACGACTCGTCCTGAAATTCTCGGCACCTTCGGCGTCGTCACTTCGACGCACTGGATCGGCTCGGCGGTCGGCATGAGCATTCTCGAAAAGGGCGGCAACGCTTTCGATGCGGCGGTGGCGACCGGCTTCGTGCTGCAGATCGTCGAGCCGCATCTCTGTGGCCCCGGCGGCGACCTGCCGGCGGTGATCTATTCGAAGAAGAGGGACAAAGTCGAGGTCATCTCAGCGCAAGGGCCCGCACCGGCCGGAGCGACGATCGAGCACTATACAAGAGAAGGCCTGGCGCTCATCCCCGGCGACGGCCTGCTTGCGACGGTCATTCCCGGCGCCTTCGACGGCTGGATGTTGATGCTGCGCGACTACGGCACGATGAGCGTGCGCGAGGTGCTGGAACCGGCGATCTATTATGCCGAGCATGGCCATCCGCTGCTGCCGCGGGTCTCGGCGACCATCAAGGGGCTTGCTGCCTTCTTCGAAAAGGAATGGCCGACCTCCCACGAAACCTGGCTGCCTGGCGGCAACGTTCCCGAAGCGCAGGCGAATTTCCGCAATCCGGCGCTGGCGGAAACCTGGAAGCGCGTCATTGCTGAAGCAGAGGCAAAAAGCGGTCGGGAAGCGCAGGTGCAAGCGGCTCGCGACGCCTTCTATCGCGGCTTCATCGCCGAGAAGATCGACGCCTACCTGAAGGCGGCCGAAGTGATGGATGCCAGCGGCAACCGCCACAAGGGCGTGCTCACCGCAAGCGACATGGCCAACTGGTCGGCGACGATCGAGGAGCCGCTGACCTATGATTATCACGGCTGGACGATCGCCAAGACTGGGCCGTGGGGTCAGGGTCCGGTCTTCCTGCAGACCTTGTCGATCCTGAAGGGTTTCGACCTCGCCGCGATGAGATCGGATGGTGCCGATTTCGTTCATACCGTCGTCGAGGCGATGAAGCTCGCCTTTGCCGACCGCGAAGTCTATTACGGCGATCCGCGTTTTTCGGAGATCCCCGTCGCAGATCTGCTGTCGGAGCGCTACGCTGCCGAGCGCCGCAAACTCGTCGGCGCGGATACCTCCTTCGATCTTCGCCCCGGCATCATTCCAGGTTTCGAAGCGCAGCATGATCTGACGATGAAAATGCTCGGCGCCGAATCCAAGACCGGCGCCGTCTACGAGCCGACCATGGCGCATCTGTCCGAAAAGCGTGGCGACACCGTGCATATCGACGTGATCGACCATGACGGCAACATGGTCTCCGTCACGCCGTCCGGCGGCTGGCTTCAGTCTTCGCCAACCGTGCCGGGCCTCGGCTTCTGCCTCAATTCCCGCGCGCAGATGTTCTGGCTCAAGCCAGGCCTGCCGACCTCGCTTGCTCCGGGAAAACGGCCGCGCACGACGCTGACGCCGTCCCTTGGCCTCTTCGAGGGCCGACCAACCCTTGTTTTCGGCACGCCGGGAGGCGATCAGCAGGAGCAATGGCAGCTTTCCTTCTTCCTGCGCCATGTCCATCACAAGCTGAACCTGCAGGCGGCGATCGATCAGCCGCTCTTTCATACCGCTCATTTTCCGAGTTCCTTCTATCCCCGCACCCGCGAACCCGGCAGCCTGATGGCAGAAGAGAATTTCGGTCCGGATGTGCTCGACGCGCTCGCCAGAAAGGGCCACAAGCTGACGATCACCGATGCCTGGACGATCGGCCGGCTGACCGCCGCCCGACGCGGTGCCGACGGGCTGATGCGCGCCGCAGCCACCCCGCGCCTCATGCAGGCCTATGCGGTCGGACGATAATTGGCCACTTTGAAGAACGCACGCTCGCAACAAATATTGCCTGACATAAGCTGTGCCGGTGCGGTGCGCGGCCGTCTTTTTGCTGCACCGCTTATATGACTTATGCTAGATAGTATTTCACCGATAATTGTTAACGACCGATCGCCTCCGTTTGTGTTCTCTTATCCTTGCGAATCAAAAAGGTTTGATTTGCCCGGGGACGACCACCATGTTCATGCATGGGGCGGTGCAACAGTTGGGTAGGAGCCTATGCTGCAGCGGATCGAAGACATTGATGCAGCCCTCATAGACAGGTTGCAGCATTCGGCATTCAAGTACTTCCTGAAATATTCCAATCCCGAAAATGGCCTGGTGGCCGATACCTCGATCGGCGGCGTGCCGGCGAGCATTGCGGCCGTCGGTTTTGCCCTTTCCTCCTATCCGGTTGCTGTCGAGCGTTGCTGGATCAGCCGCAAGGAAGCAGCCGAGCGCACGGTCAATACGCTGCGTTTCTTCGCCGAGGCGCGCCAGGGCGAAGAGCGCCATGCGACCGGCCATCGCGGCTTCTTCTACCATTTTCTCCACATGGATAGCGGCAATCGCGCCTGGAACAGTGAGCTTTCGACCATCGATACGGCGCTGCTGATCGCCGGCGTACTGACCTCAGCGCAATATTTCAATCGCGGAGACGACGAGACGGAGATCGAAATCCGTCAGCTCGCGACCTTCATCTACGAACGCGTCGACTGGCGCTGGGCGCTGAACAAGGGTGACGCCATTTCCATGGGATGGAAGCCTTCGTCGGGCTTCCTGCGCTGGCGTTATCACGGCTTCGACGAGGCGATCATCCTTTATGCGCTAGCGCTCGCCTCGCCGACGCATCCCATCCCGCAGTCGAGCTACGACGCCTTCACATCGAGCTATTCCTGGATGACGTTCGGCGAGCAGCCATATCTCTATGCCGGCCCGCTTTTCATTCATCTCTTCTCGCATGCCTGGATCGATTTCCGCGGCATCCAGGACAGACCGATGATGGAGCGCAACTGGGACTATTTCCGCAACACCCAGGTCGTCATCAACATGCAGCGCGACTATGCCGAGCGCAATCCCGGCGGTTTCGTCGGTTACAACAGGAATGTCTGGGGCTTTACGGCCTGCGACGGCCCACCGCCCACCCGGCGCATGCGCGGCGGCCGGCAGCCGAAGGTTCTGGGTTATGCCGCACGCGGCGCGCCGCTCGGACCCGATGACGGCACGATAGCACCCTGGGCCGCACTTGCCTGCCTGCCCTATGACCGGCAGGCGTCTCTCGACGGCACCAAGACGCTGCTGACCACCTATCCGAACCTGCTGTTGGAGGGCGGCTTCCCCGGCGGTTTCAATCCGACCGTCCAGACTAAACGTCCGGAGGGTTGGGTGGACGACCGCACCGTCGGCATCGACCAGGGCCTGATCGTCATGACCGTGGAAAACGAGCGTTCCGATTTCATCTGGAAGCTGATGCGGCAATCGCCGATCATCCGCCGCGGGCTCGAGCGCGCCGGCTTTACCGGCGGCTGGCTTGAGGACATCGAGCCGCAAGAGTTGGTCCGCAGGGTCGGTTAGCGCACAAACCGACGGAAACTGATTTTCCGGAACGGATTATGCTCAGCGATCGAAGACGTGTGCCTTGCCCGATATATCCAGGCGCACGAGATCGCCTCGCGAGGGAAGGGCGACGCTCGAGGTTTTGATCCGGATCGGCGGCAGGGCAACGCCATCGAGCGAGACGGCGACCGTGCAGACCGCGCCGCCGAACTCCACCTCGACAACCCGTCCGCCGTAGTCGCGATCGCTTTCCCCGGCAATGACGCGAATCTGCTCGGGCCGCAGCATGATTTCCGCTTTGCCCTGGCGGCTCCCTTCGACGGCGACATGGCCGAGAGCACAGTCGGCAAGACCGTTCCGGATGATGGCCGGAAGCAGCACGGCATCGCCGAGGAACAGCGCCGTCTCGCGGTCTCTGGGATGCAGATATAGCGTTTGCGGCGATCCCGCCTGGATCAGCCGCCCTTCCCTCAGGACCGCGACCTGATCGGCAAAACTCAGTGCCTCTTCCTGATCGTGCGTCACGAGAACCGCGGTAATGCCGGCCGCCTGCAGGACGCGCGCGACAGCCTTGCGCATGTTTTCCCGCAAGCCGGTGTCGAGCGCCGAGAATGGTTCGTCGAGCAGCATCAGCCGCGGCTTGCGACCAAGCGCGCGGGCGAGCGCCACGCGCTGCTGCTGCCCGCCGGAGAGCTGGTGCGGGCGCCGCGCCAGCATGCCGCGGTCGAGCTCGACCATATCGAGCAGTTCGGCGATGCGCCGCTCACGATCGGCAGCACCCCGTTCGAAGCCGAAGCCGATATTTTCAGCCACGCTTAAGTGCGGAAACAGCGCGCCATCCTGGGAGACGATGCCGATGCCCCGCTTGTGGGCCGGCACCGCCGCCAGGCCATCGGCCAGCACGTCGCCATCCAATGTCACCCTGCCGGCATCGGCCTGCTCGAAGCCCGCGATGATGCGCAGCAGGGTCGTCTTGCCCGAGCCGGACGGCCCGACGACGGCTGTGCGGCTGCCGGCCTGGACATCGAGCGAAATATCCTTCAGCGCCTGGACAGGCCCGTAGCGCTTGCTGATGTTTTCGATCGTAAGCAGCGTCATTGGCCGGCGGTCCGTTTCGATTGCGTATAAAGCGTCAGGGTGAGCGGCAGCGAGAGCACGACCATCATGACGGCGTAAGGGGCGGCCGAGACATAATCGATCTCGCTCGTCAGCGACCAGAATTTCGTCGCCAGCGTATCGACGCCGTTTGGCGAGAGCATCAGCGTCGCCGTGAGTTCATTGGTAATGCCAAGTGCGGTCAGGGCGATGCTGGCAGCGGCCCCCGGTGCGGCAAGCCGCATGGTGATCTGCCGCACCGCCTGGCCGGGGGTGCGGCCGAGGCCCATCGCGGCGCGCTCCAGCTCCACCGGCGCCTGGGCGATGCTGGCGCGCAGGCCGACCATGGCCCGGGGCAGGAAAAGCATCACATAGGCGACGAGCAGCGTTGCGAAGGTCTGATAGAGCGGCAGCACGATACGAACGGTGATCGTCACCAGCGCCAGCGCGACCACGACGCCTGGCAGCGAGCCGACATAATAGTGGCAGGCTTCGAGCAGGCGCTGGAAGCGGCCTGGGGCGCGCACGGAAAGCCAGGCCATGGGGGCTGCGGCAACCGTCGCCAGCACGCCGCCGGCCAGAGCGAGCGCCATCGTCTGCAGGAAGGCGCTGCCGACCTCGATGCGCCAGATCTCGCTGCCGCCGAGATAGAGCCAGCGGCCGAGCGTCATCAACGGCACGCCGAGCGTCAGCACCGCCAGGACAACAGGCAGCAGGATGGCCGGCACCACGAACCAGCCGAGACGCCGGCGATCGGCCGGACGCGGCGAGCCGGAGCCGACGCGGGCATAACGTTCGTTGCCGCGCAGCAGCACTTCGAGGCCAAGCAGGAAAAGGCAGCAGGCAACGAGTACACCGCCGAGCATGTTGGAGGCCGGGCTGTTGTAGGAGGATTGGAACTGGTCGACGATCGCGGTGGCGAAAGTGTCGAACCGGATCATGACGAACAGGCCGTATTCCGACAGCAGGTGCAGCGCGATCAGCAGCGACCCGCCGCAAATGGCAAACCTCAACTGCGGCAGCACGGTTCGGAAGAAGACGCGCCAGGGGTCGAGACCAAGGGAGGCGGCGGCATCCTCGATGGCCGGGTCGAGACGGCGCAACGCTGCGGCAACCGGCAGATAGAGAAAGGGATAGTAAGCGAGGACAGAAACGAAGACGCCGCTCTCAAGGCCGCGCATGCCGGGGATAAGGCTGACCCAGGCATAGCTGTGCACGAAGGCCGGCACCGCGAGCGGCGCGATCGCCAGCCAGGCCCAGAGCCTGGCGAACGGTATATCCGTTCGTTCGGTCAGCCAGGCAAGCGTCACGGCTAGCGCGATCGACAGCGGGATGGTGACCGATTCCAAAAGAACCGTATTGATGAGGAGTTCGCCGACACGGGCCCGGAAGACGAGCGTTTTCACCGTCTCCCAGCCAACATCGTAAGTTATCCAGCCGATGAAGCCGAGTGGCACGAGACTGAAGATCGCGATGACGGTGGCGAGTAGCATCACGGGCGCGTGCGGGATGCGCCGGCGCGGCAATAGCATTCGCGCGCGCTTCGGCGCGACCGGCGCCTCGTTGCCGGCGACGAAAAATCTGTTGTCCTGCAGCAAGGCCGATGCCTTCATACGCTGAAAAAGGAAGGCAACCGTCTTGGAAAGACAGTTGCCCGATCCCGTCATGCCCTAAGGTTTTCTTGAGCCAAAAGCAATAGTTTTGGCTGCTGCAAGCCTGCGGCAGAAAGCCCGACGCTTCTCCCGCACAGGTGCTGCGACACGCAGAAAGCCTAGATCAGACCTGCCGCGGTCATCAGTTCCACGACCTTTTTGCTGTCCAGCGTCGAGGCTTCCACCTTCGGAGCATTGAGATCGGCAAGCGGAACGAGCTTGTCGTTGGAAGGGGCGTCCTTGCCGACGGCATATTCATAGGACGAGCCGTTCTTCAGAACCGCCTGGCCTGCCTTGCTGGTGACGAATTTCAGGAAAGCCTGCGCTTCCTTCATGTGCTGCGTGGACTTCAGGACGCCGCCGCCCGAAACGCTGATGAAAGCGCCCGGATCCTGATTCTTGAAGTAATGCATGCCGACATTCTTGCTGTTTTCGCCGGTCTTCGCCTGATCGCCGAACCAGTAGTAGTGATAGATGACCGCGCCTTCGACTTCACCTGAATTGACCGCCTTCATGGCAACGCTGTTGCCCTTGTAAGGCGTGGCATTGTCCTTGAGCCCCTTCAGCCATGCCTTCGTGGCATCTTCACCCTTCAGTTGCAGCAGCGCGGCGACGATGGCCTGAAAGTCGGCGCCGGCGGGCGATGCACCCCAGCGGCCCTTCCAGGCGGGGTCGGCGAGGTCGAGCAGCGACTTCGGCAGCTTGTCTTCGCTGAGCTTCGTCTTGTCATAGGCAAAGACGGTAGAGCGGGCGGCAATGCCGGTCCACATGCCGTCGGCCGGACGATACTGCTCCGGCACCTGATCCAGCGTTTCCTTTTCGACCGGGGCGAAGAGGCCGGCGCCGTCGACCAGCGTCATGGCCGGCGAATTCTCGGTCAGGAAAACATCGGCGGGGGATGCGTCGCCTTCCTGAATGATCTGGTTGGCGAATTGCATGTCGCCGCCCTGGCGCATGGTGACCTTGATGCCGGTCTCCTTGGTAAAGGCATCGATCCATTCGCGGCCCAGGCTTTCGTGCTGCGCATTGTAGACGACGAGACCTTCATCCTGCGCATTGGCGCTGCCTGCGAGCACCGTGGTGGAGAGAAGCGAAGCGGCGAGCGCCAGCACGTGGGAAAAACGGTTAACAGCAGTAATCATGAGGGCCTCCATGGCGATGTCACCCCAACAGGGTAAGAGGCGTATATTTTTCTTGACTAGCTATTTCAAGTTTCGTCGCTGAGAAAAAAGCATCACAAAATCTTGACCCAATATTTTAGATTGCGAGGGAATAAATCTCGATCGAGACAAAAAGGCGACGCTGGGCCCAGTGTCGCCTTTGTTGAGATTGTGCTTATTCGACGTCGAACTTGACACCCTGCGCAAGCGGCAGCGTGCTGCCGTAATTGATCGTGTTGGTCGCGCGGCGCATATAGGCCTTCCAGGCATCCGAGCCGGATTCGCGTCCGCCGCCGGTCTCTTTTTCGCCCCCGAAGGCGCCGCCGATTTCGGCGCCCGAAGGCCCGAGGTTGACGTTGGCGATACCGCAATCCGAGCCGCGCGCCGAAACGAAGGTTTCCGCCTCGCGCATGTCGTTGGTGAAGATCGACGACGACAATCCCTGCGGCACGGCATTGTGCAAGTCCAGCACCGCATTGAAATCGCTGTATTTCATCACATAAAGAATCGGTGCGAATGTCTCGTGCTCGACCGGGCCGATCTGATCGGGCATTTCGACCAGCGCCGGGCGAACGTAGAAGGCATCGGCCGAACCATTGTCGACGCGTTCGCCGCCGGTCACCTTGCCGCCGGCCGCCTTTGCCTCGCCGAGCGCCGCCTGCATCTTCTCGAAAGCCTGACCGTCGATCAGCGGGCCCACCAGTGTGCCGGTCTCCAGCGGATTGCCGATGGTGACGGAGCCGTAGGCCTTCTGCAGGCGCGGCACCAGCTTGTTGTAGACGCTTTCATGGACGAAGAGACGGCGCAGTGTCGTGCAGCGCTGGCCGGCCGTGCCCATGGCGGAGAAGGCGACGCCACGCAGCGTCAGGTCGAGGTCGGCGCTCGGGCAGACGATCGCGGCATTGTTGCCGCCGAGTTCGAGTATGGCGCGGGCAAAACGCTGCGACAGGCGCGGGCCGACGGCGCGGCCCATTGCCGTCGAGCCGGTGGCGGAAACCAGCGGGATTTTCGGGTGGTCGACCAGCACCTCGCCGACCTCACGGCCGCCGATGATCACGGTGGATAGATTGGCCGGCGCCTTGCCGCCCTCGGCGACGAAGCGCTTCAGGGCCTTTTCGAACAGCGCCTGCACGGCAAGGGCGGTCAGTGGCGTCTTTTCCGACGGTTTCCAGACGGTGGAATTGCCGCAGACCATTGCCAGCGCTGCATTCCACGACCACACGGCGACCGGGAAGTTGAAGGCAGAAATGATGCCGATCGCGCCGAGCGGGTGCCAGCTTTCCATCATCCGGTGCTCCGAGCGCTCGGTGGCGATCGTCAGGCCATAGAGCTGGCGCGAGAGGCCGACGGCGAAATCGCAGATGTCGATCATCTCCTGAACCTCGCCTAGGCCCTCGGAGGTGATCTTGCCGACTTCGATCGAGACGAGGCGGCCGAGCGCCGTCTTGGCGGCACGCAGCTCCTCGCCGAGCAGGCGGATCAACTCGCCGCGCTTCGGCGCCGGCACGTTACGCCATTCCAGGAACGCCTTGTGCGCCTCTTCGATCGCCGCTTTCGTTTCGGAAACGGAATGTTCTCTCAGCCTGCCGATCTCCTTGCCGGTGACCGGCGAGGTGACGGACAGCGTGCCGCCCTGATAGCGGCCGGTATCGACGCCGAGTTCGGCGAGCAGCTTGGCGGTTTCGGTAGCGAGATCGAGGACGGCGATGGTCATTGTCGTGTTTCCAATCTTATTGTTCTCAGAAGCGGGCATCGGCGAAATGGGCGACCTGAGCGCCGGCTTCGTACCATAGTTCCTTGAGCGCACGGAAGCTCGGCTCGGTGGGTGACGTCAGCGGCAGCGGCAGATCGGCCTCGGCAAGCTGGCCGAGAATATGTTCGGCCAATGTGCGGCCGAAGACCGTACCGGGAGCTATGCCGCGGCCATTATAGCCCGAAAAGCCGATGACATTGGGGGCGAATTTGTGGAAACGCGGCAGCGCGTTGTCGGTCATGCCGATCTGGCCATACCATTCGCATTCGAACTCGACGTCGCCGATAACGGGAAAGAGCCGCTTCAGGGCGCGCTTGGCCCAGCCCTTATGCACGGCAAGCCCGGTATTGCGCAGCGCTCCGACGCTGCCGAAGACGAGGCGCCCAGCCTGATCCATGCGAAAGGAGGAGAGAATGTCCTTGGTGTCCCATGCGCCCTCCCGGCCGGGCAGGATCGACCGACGCAGATTGTGGCCGAGCGGCACGGTGGCGAAATTGAAATAGGGCAGATAGACCTGCTCGTTGCGCACCTGCTCGAAGGGGCCGGTGCTGTAGGCATCGGTCGCGACGATAATCCAGTCCGCGCTGACTTCGCCGCTTTCCGTCTTCACGGTCCAGCGGCTGCCGCGACGCTCCGTTGCGATGACGGGGCTCGATGTATGGACGGCGACACCCGCCTTGACCGCGGCATGGGCAAGGCCGCGTGCATAGGCAAGCGGCTGCAGCGTTCCGGCGCGCAGATCGAGCAGCGAACCGGCATAAGCCTCGCTGCCGACACGCCTGGCCGTCTCGGTGGCATCGAGCAGCGCGACCGGCGCGCCGCGCGCGGCCCATTGCGCCGCGCGCTCCCCGATCTCCTTCAGCCCGTCGGCGCCGACGGCGCAGTGCAGCGTGCCGCTGCGCTCGAGTTCGCAAGCGATCCCATGTTTGTCGATCAATTCCATGACGAGCTTCGGCGCGTTGCCGAGCAACTCGAGCAGGCGTTCACCATGGACGGGGCCGAGCACGCCGGGCAGGTCGTTGGGCATCACCCACATGCCGGCATTGATCAGGCCGACATTGCGCCCCGCACCGCCGAAGCCGATCTCTTTCGCCTCCAGCAGCACCACCTTCGACCCAGCCTCGGCAAGATGCAGGCCGGAGGACAGACCTGTGTAGCCGCCGCCGACGATGACGACGTCGGTCGACACCGCGCCTTGGAGGGGTGAGGTCGCCGGCGGTTCGCCGGCGGTCTTTTCCCAGAGGCCGTGGGAGCGCGGATCATTCAGCATGGTACAGTCCGATCAGATGAAACCGGTGTACTCTAGCGCATAAGAACAGGTGTTGAAGCGGCGATTTCACGCAACGGTCCTCAGCTGCAGATCCGCGAGCCCGAGCGCCTTCATCGCGGCATCCAGCGATGCGGCCTGCCGTTCCGCGTAAAGCGCCAGCTCGTCCTGAACGGTCGCTCCGAGTGCGGTCTCGAAGGCGTCGCGGTTCGATCGTGTCGCATAATTCTGCTGCTGATCGGTGCCGAGATTCGACTGGAAGATGCCGGCCGCGCTGACGGGCAGGAAGTCTTCATAGACGATCGGCGCGAAAGCGAGATAGCCCTTGGCGAGGAGCGCTTCGGGATCGCGCGGCAAGGTCCCGGCGATCGCGGCGGCAATGCCCGCGGGCGTGGCGGAATAACGAAAGAAGGCGAGATCCTGGCTGCGCAGCTCATCCCAGCTGTCCGGCAGCGCCTTGAAGCGCTCAGCCAGTTCCTGATCATAGGCGCCGGCTTTGGCGCCGCCGGCGCCGACCTGCACTTCGCCGCGAACCGAGGCAAGCAGTCGGTCGTAGAGCGCCCGGCCCTTGGCCGTCAACGCCACGCCGCGCTGTTCGATCTCGCCGAAGCGGGCGGTATGCGTGCCCTGGACCGCACCCTCGTCACCCGAGAAGACGATCGCCTCCTCCAGCGCCTTGAAGCTCGTCTGCCGCAGCAGGATATCGCACTGCCGGCGCGGCGGCCCTTCGATGACTGCCTTCGGAGTGATGCCGCGTTCCGGCATGCGGGCCTGCACCGCATCGATATCGAGGGTGCGCGGCGTCAAGTGGTTGATGTGCGGGCCCTTGAAGCTGACGACGTCGGCGATCAGCCGATGCGCATCATGCAGGCGCTTGTAGGTTTCGGCGCTGACGGTGGCTTCGCCGTGCCAGCGGAAGGTTTCAAGCGCCTCGGCGACGAATTCGCTCGCTTCCGCCTCGGTCAGGCCGCCATTCTGCTCGTGACGCTCGATCAGCGCGACGGCGCGCGGCGTATAGATGCGTCGCTTGGCCAGAATGGCCTCGGCTTCGCCACGCAGGCCTTCGTCCTCGATCAGTTCCAGGCGCAGCAGCGAGGTGAAGACGCGGAAGGGATTGGTGTTGAGCGCCGCCTCGTCGATCGGCCGGAAGCAAGTGGAGTGAACCGGCACGCCGGCCACCGAAAGATCGTAATAACCGACCGCCTGCATGCCCATGACGGCAAATAGCCGGCGGATAGTGAAAAGCTCTTCCGGCGTTCCGAGCCGGATAGCGCCGTGGCGCTCGATATCGATGCGCTCCAATTCGCCGGCGCAGGCGAGGCGTTCGCGCAGAGCGGAATCCTTTTCGAGGCAGGCGGCATTCACATCCGCCACCAGTTCGATCAGGGTGCCGTATTGCGGCACCTCCGTCCGGTACATCTGCGACATCGCCTCAGTGAAAAGCGAACGGATATGGTCTGTGGAAACGAAGGCTTGCGGCATCTTGGAAAACTCCGGCTCATTCCGTTTTTGCAGGATGAAGCTCTTTACAATCGCGGGAATCCCGAAAATATCGACATTTCGGAAATAGCTCATTCTGAAACGGAATGATCATGCTCGCTTCAAGACGTTTTCTGCCATCGATTTCACATCTCGCCGCCTTCGAGGCGGTCGCCCGCACAGGCAGCGTGACGGCGGCGGCGCGCGAACTCGATCTGACGCAGAGCGCCGTCAGCCGTCAGGTCAGCGCACTGGAGGAGCAGCTCGGCGTCGAGCTTTTCCTGCGCGAACGCAAAACCATGCGGCTGACGCTGGCCGGCGACGGTTATGCCCGCGAGATACGCGAGGCGCTGCGACGCATCTCGAGCGCCTCGCTGAACCTGCGCGCCAATCCGCATGGCGGCACGCTCAATCTCGCCATCCTGCCGACCTTCGGCACGCGCTGGCTGGCGCCGCGCCTGGGGCGCTTTCTCGGCGCAAATCCCGGCGTGACCATCAATCTGGCGACCCGGCTTTCGCCCTTCGACTTCCGCCTCGATTCGATCGACGCCGCGATCCACTTCGGTCACCCGCACTGGCCCGGCGCAGAACTGACCTTGCTCATGTCGGAGCGCACGGTGCCGGCCTGCAGTCCCGATTTTCTGAAACAGCACAGGATTTCGCGGCCAGAGGATCTGCTTGCCGTTCCGCTTCTGCATCTGACGACGCGCCCCG
Source organism: Rhizobium sp. Nf11,1 (assembly GCF_050587665.1). Lineage (NCBI taxonomy): Bacteria > Pseudomonadati > Pseudomonadota > Alphaproteobacteria > Hyphomicrobiales > Rhizobiaceae > Rhizobium > Rhizobium sp. Nf11,1. Next base: position 14,385 of record NZ_JBOBHU010000019.1, read on the forward strand.
ATGCCTGGGAACAATGGTTCGCCGGCAATGATGTTTCCTTCGAAAGCGTGCACGGCATGCTCTTCGACCAGTTCGCCACCGCAGCGCAAGCGGCGATCGCCGGCCTCGGTGTCGCCCTGTTGCCGACATTCCTGATGCAGGAAGAACTCAGGCGCGGCGATCTCGTCGCCGCCGTCGACCGGGAGATGGAGAGCCGAGAGCGCTATTATCTCGCCTGTCCCAGCGAGCGCGCCGATTATGCGCCGCTTGCCGCCTTTCGCGACTGGATCGTCGCGGAAGCGGCGGCCGAAGGGACCGTGTGAGGAACGGCTTGCATCGGCATGGCGCTTTCGACCATTATGCGGCCAAACAACTTTGCAGGAAATTTCCATGAAGCCGATCTTCGTCCAGCTCCAGTGCGCCCCCGGCAAGACCTATGACGTCGCCGATGCCATCTACCAGACCGAGCTGGTCTCGGAGCTCTATTCCACAAGCGGCGATTACGACCTGCTGTTGAAGGTCTATATCGAGGAAGGTCAGGATATCGGCAAGTTCATCAACGACAATATCGCCAATATTCCTGGCATCGTCCGGTCGCTGACGACCCTCACCTTCAAAGCCTTCTGAATTCTCGTCAGACACGGTTAACCCTTTTCGCGAAGAATCGCTTCCCCCGGACGTCGCTGAAACCACGCCTTAACGCCTGAGATATCAGGTCGTTGCTATAAATCCGCGCCAACACGCGTTTGGCATGCGCATCGATAGGTGGAAAATGGCGATCGTCGAGGCAGATAGGGGGCGTGAGAATCCGCAGCCGCAAACGGCGCCGCTGATCGTCCATGTCGTGCGCCAGTTCCTGCCCAATCGCGGCGGCCTGGAAGACGTCGTCGCCAATCTCAGCCGCCAGACCCTCCGGCGTGGCTATCGTGTCCGCGTCGTCACGCTGAACTCGCTGTTCACCGCGCCTGAAGATAAGCTGCCGGCTTGCGAGAATATCGACGGCATCGAGGTGGTGCGCATCCCGTGGTCGGGCAGCAGCCGTTATCCGCTGGCGCCGCAGGTTTTTCGTCATCTCGGCGACGCCGATCTCGTGCACGTCCATGCCATCGACTTCTTCTTCGATGCGCTCGCCTGGGGCCGGATGCTGCACGGGAAACCGATAATCGTCACCACCCATGGCGGGTTCTTCCACACCCGCAAATACGCGGCGATCAAGAAGATATGGTTCCGCACGCTGACCCGCGCCTCCGCGAGAGCCTATCGCCGCGTCGTCTGCTGCAGCGCCTCCGATCTCCGACAGTTTTCCGAAATCGTGCCGAACAGCGTGCTGATCGAGAACGGCGCCGATATCGGCAAGTTCGCCGACGCCGCCTCACGCCGGGCAAGGCGCCGCATCGTCACCATCGGCCGATATTCGGTGAACAAGCGGCTGGACCATCTGCTCGACGCGATGGCCGTTCTGAAGAGCCGCGATCCGGAATGGCATCTCGACGTCGTCGGGGCCGAATCCGACCTGAACCGGGTGGATATCGAAGGCGAAATCGAAAGCCGGGACCTGACCGGCCGCGTCACCCTGCATGTGTCGCCAGACAACGATACCATCCGCCGGATCATCGCTGCGGCTTCGCTCTTCGCCTCCGCTTCGGAATATGAAGGTTTCGGCCTGGTCGCGCTGGAGGCGATGAGTGCCGGCCTGCTGCCGGTGCTGAACGCCAACGACGCCTTTCAAACACTCGCCGAGCGGCATCCCGTCATCATGCTTGCCGATTTCACCATTCCGGAGACTGCCGCGACGACGATGGAATCGGCTTATGCCGACCTTGCGTGCCGACCGCACGCCCTTCGCTCGGAGCTCCTCGAGACTGCGCGTGGCTATTCCTGGGATATCGTCGCCGGGCGTTACATCGATCTCTACAGATCGCTTGATATCGCCGCCTCGGAAAGCCTCTAACTAAGATCCGCTTACGCTCTTGCGAGACGAATGATCTCGTCGAGAACGAATTTGCGCGATTGCGGCGGCGTCAGATTGTGGTCGGCATCCGGCAGCATCAGCAGCCGCACGTTGGGATAGCGGGAGAGCCTGGCGCCGCGCGGGCCGAAATGGAAATAGACATGATCGAGGCCGACGTCGCCTTCGCTGTAGATCAGCGTCAGCGGCACCTTGCGCCTTCCGAACAGCGCGAAGGACTGCCGGACCTCGCGGGCGATGTGGCGCCGGTCAGGAAGCAGTTCGAGCAGCGGCGCGACGAAGGGCGACACTCGCCGGCCGCCGGCGATGACGATATTGCGCAGCGCCGACACCACGTCCACCTGACCGCGCAGCAGTCGCTTCAACGTGTCGAGCCGCGCCAGGCGCTGGCCGTAATCGTCGAGGCTGCGGGGAACGGAGACGACATGCTCGCGGCGCACGGGCACCTTCGGATCCCAGTAATAGACGAAGGGATTGATCGAGACGACCGCCTTCAGCCGCTCGTCGGCGACGCCGGCGCGGAAGGCGACATAGCCGCCGCTGCAGCGGCCAGCGACCATGACGGGGCCGGCAACGACGCGTTCGAGCAGATCGAGCGCGGCGATCGCATCATCGGTCTGCGTCATCGAATATAGCACCTGCTCCGGCGCATCCGGCCGCGGCGGACTGTCGCCGACATTGGCTGAATCGAATCGCAGCGAAACGACACCGTGCCGCGCGAGTTCGCGCGCCATGTCCACCGTCGTCCGCCCCCAGCCGGCATGGCGGTCATAAGCGGTTGACAGGAAGAGCACGGCATTGCCCTTGATCTCGCCGAGCGGCCGGCTGACGACGCCGACCAGGTGATCGTGACTTCCGAAACGCACCGGCGTCTCCACGAAACCTTCGCCGGCAAGCGGGGTGGTTTCGATCGCTGCCGGCGAATGAGCTACGGATGTCTCCGCGGTCGCCGTCTTCAGCCAAGCCGTCAAAAGCTCGACCACAGCCAAGGGTGTCTTGGCGAAGAGCGGATTGGTGACGAGCTCGTCATAGCCGTCGAACACTTTCTGGTCGACATTGGCGCCAAGCGCCTGCAGCGCATCGGCAAAGCCGGTATCCTCGGCCCTGACGGGGCGTTCGAGGATCAGGTAGCGCGACGCCGCCAGGCCCTGCGGCGCGGCGATGTTGAGCTTGCCGAGCTCGGCGGCGATCTCTTCCGGCATGACAAGCCCGGCGATCTGCACCTTTGCGGCCTGCACATGCTCATGGCCGAGGCCGAGATCGGCGTCGATGATCTTCGACCACATGTTGAGCTCACGCAAATAGGCGCGGCCGCTCAGCACCGGCGCCAGCATGACGAGGCTGTCGACGCCCTCGATCGAGGAGCCGATCCGCTGGGCAAGGGTCGCGCCGAGACCTTGGCCGATCAGGATGATGCGGTCGCAGCCGGTAAGCGATTTCAGCGTGGCGGCCGCCGCGCGGATCGAGTTTTCCCAGGTTTCCAGCCTTGCCGGCAGCGCACCGAAATCGAGCGCATCGCCGGTGCCGCGATAATCGAAACGCAGACTGGGCACGCCTATATCGGAGAAATGTTCGGCCGCAACGCGGAAGAACTTGCGGCTGCACATTTCCTCGAAGCCCCAGGGGCTGACGAAGAGCACCGCAGCCGAGCGTTTCCCGGCTTCAGGGTTTTCCGGCATGAACAGCCCAATCGTGCTATCGAAGACGACGGGCAGGGCGGCGCTGCGTCCGGCACCTTCGGCCGGTTCGAGCGACAGTTCGCCGGGCGCGACTTTGGCGCGGTCGGGATCGCCGGGGCGCCCCGGTGCAATGAAGTCGATTAGGCGGCTGACCGGCCGCCGCAGTGCCGACGGCATTTTTTCGACAATGGAACGCATGACCTCGACATCCTCGACGGGCACGGCGCGCAGCACTCGGAGTGCGGCGAAATGCGCAAGCGTGCCGGCGATTATCGCGAAGATAAGACCGATCGGGCCATGGACGAATTCCAGCACTGAAATCGCCGCGCAGGCGCACAAGACGGAGGCGAGCGTCACCTTCGTCAGGCTTGCGTAGAGACCCGAAAGCTGGGACCCGAATCCTGTCTGTCTGATCATCATCACCGACATCGCAACGAACACGAGAATGCGTACGATTGCGGCCCCCTCGGCGGCAAGCCTAGGTATGATCAGTAAACAACCCGCTACCATGAGGAGGCCACCTATCACACTGATGTTGAGGCGGGAGCGGGCCTTGTCCATCGACAGCAGATAGAGGCTGAGGATCTGCATGAATGTGTAGGCGGGAGCGACGAGCGCGAGCAGCGCGACCACCGTGCCGCTGCGGCGGAAGGCTTCCCCGAACACGACGAGCACCAGTTCGCTGGAGATCGCGGCCAGCCCGAGGCTCATCGGCAGCACGATATAGGCCATGCTGCGGGTGACGGCGGCGAAGACCTCGACCGGCAAGGTCGAATCGTCGCTGCTGTGCCGCCGTTCGGAATAATAGGGCAGCAGGCTGCCGGTCATCTGGATCGGCAGCTGCAGCGCGATATTGGCGATCGACAGGCCGACCGCATAATAGCCGACCATTTCCACCGACCAGAACTGCTGCAGGAAGAGCAGTTCGAGACGGTTGAGAAAGATGGAATCGATGATGAACTGGATCGAGAGGATGATGGAGGAGGAGGCGAGGTACTTGAGTGAAACTCCGCACCAGTCGCGCCGCGCCAGAAGGATCGGCAGTGTGGCGAAAAACAGCACGAGCTGGCCGAGCGCATAACCGACGAGAACGCCCTCGACGCCATAGAGAACGGCGCCGGTGGCGACCCCAGCGAGCTGGATTATCGAGACGCCGACGGTCAGCTTGAAGAAGCTGCCGAGCTTCTTTTCGCCGATCAGGTAGAATTTGACGAAAGATCCGATCGCCTGGACGAAGAACAGCGCGCCGGTGACGAGCGCGACGGAAGGCGCGGTTTTCGCCCAGTGCATCTCCTCGGAGGTCAGGAAGAACAGGGCGTAGAGCGCCAGCAGCAGCACCGTCGAAAACATCATGAAGCTGACGAGGATGGCGGCAAAGCCTCTCCGGCGTCCCGCGTCATAGCCCTCCGCCGAAAGCTGCGGCAGGGTCTTCAGCAGCGTGATGCTGGAGCCGAGCTCGGCGATAGAGGCGCCCGTCATCACCAGCCACAGCGAGAAGGCGACGATGCCGTTGGCCTCCGGCCCGAGCAGGCGCGCGGTGATGATCGAGGAGACGAAGCCCGTCAGCAGCAGCAGCATGCCTGCCGCCGCATTCATCACCGAATTTGCGATAATACCCTTCGACATCTGTCCATCCGCGAGGATCAGCCTAAAGCGCACCGCGATCTTTCAGATTCGCTCCTCGCGCTTTAGGTTTTTGTTTTTACGCATGTCATTATCGCAAAACCGCTGCACACTTTTGCGCAACATGCTTTGCAGCCGCATACCCGTCATCACTAATGCGAAAACATTAAAATAAAGCGGAGTGGCGCCTCACCTTAGCTGGCCTGCATCGCCGCCAGCTTCTGGAGCGCCTTCTCATAACTGTTCTCCGCGAGGTAGCGCAGCAGGAACTCCCGAGCTTTCCCGGCCTTCTCTCGTGCACGCTCGGGCGCACGAAAGATATCGCCGAGATGCGCGGCCGCGATTTCAGGAGGGGGATCCGCCCAGACCGCACTTTCGAGCCCGGCAAATTCGGGATGGGTATCGACGACGGGGACGAGGGGAGCGTCGACCAGCCAGGTATTGTCGGGATCGCAGAAATCTTCCGTGCCCGACCAGGCGGTGGAAACGACAGGCGTATCCTGCATGATCGCCTCGGCAACCGTCAGCCCGAAACCTTCAGAGCGATGCAGCGAAAGATAGGCATCGGAAGAGCGGATGAGGCCGTTGATATCAGTGTTCGAGAGCTTGTCGCTTATGATCCGGATACGGCTATTGCCGGCGACCGAAGCAATCAGTTCGCGCAAGCTCTGATCCTTGCCAATATCGCCGCTCGCCTTCATCAGCAGAAAGGCGCTCGGGCATTCGGCGCTGAACAGTCTGAAGGCTTCTATCACCGCCTGGGGGTTCTTCCGGTTGATCGAAGAGCCGGCGCTGAAAATGAAGCTGACGAGAAAGGCCTCCTTGTCGATGCCGAATTTCTCACGCATGCCTTCGCTCGCCGGCTTTTCGGTGACGGGATGCGGTACCACGATGACAGGCGCTGCCGTCAGTGGTGCGATCGCCCGCCTGGTGAATTCCGATGGCACGAAGAGGGCATTCATGTAACGCAACCCATTGCGCCACTCTGCCGGCACGACTTCAAGCTCCCAGGCGAAATAGCCGATGTTGAAGGCGCGGGTGAAATTGGCGACACCCATCTTCAGAATGGCGCGCGGGAGCATCGGCGGGTTGAGATGCCAGATACGGCTTCCCGGCGGTTCGGCGGGAAGGTGCGACGACACCCAGCCGGCAAAGGATTTTTCATCCGGATGCGTGCTGACATCTGAGAGCGAGATTGCCCTTCCCGCTTGGGAAAGCGCCCCGGCACAGAGCCTCGCCGATTCACCGACACCGACCGGCATCGAGAGATAGCCGACGATTTCGACCGGCTTGCGCGGGTTGAAGGCGAGACGCGACCGCGGGATCAGCCGTTGCAGGACATGGGCGCGTAGATAGCGGTATGCCGTTCTCAAATCACGATCTTTCCAGTGAGTTTGCATTGTTCCCTGCGAGCCTCAGCCCGCGAGCCCGATGCGACGCGAAGTGCCAAGATTTCTGATTTCGCCCGTCGGCGGAACATCGCTCTCAGTGCCCGGCAGCGCGGAGAGCTTCAAGCGCCGCACCGGGCCGGGAGCAAGGTGGAACCAGTCGTCGTCGGCCCTGTAGCCCTCGACGTCGATATGCACCGATTGCGCCAGCCGGTCGGTCCTGAGATCGATGACCCAGCTGTCGTCGCCGTCTCTGCCGAGTGACGCCTCGATGTTGGCGTCGTGCAGTGCCTTTCCGCGTCCGCAGGGGAAATGGAAGTTTTCCGCGAGAACGGCCCCATCGGCGAGGGAGCGCAGGCGCGCCACACTTGCATCATGGGCCGGCGGGCCGAAACGGAAGGCATAGGTCGTATCGAAGAAGGCGCCGAACAGCGCGGTCGAGGCAAAGCGTTCCACGCTTCTTGCCGCCAGCTTGAAAGCCAAGTTGCCACTGACGATCTGCTGTTTCCCATCGCGCAGGCACACGACCTCGAGTTCCAGATCGAGATCGTTGTCCGTCTCGTTGATGGCATGCACGTCGAGACCGTTGGTTCCCTCGTCGGTGAAGACTGCCTGAACAGGCCGGAAGGCACGGCGCATCGCATACCAGACAGGTTTCGGTTCGCCGGTGGAATCGATCACGCCCCAGCCGGGGCCGGGCAGCAGATCCTGCAGCGTCCAGACGAGTGCTCCGTTGCAGCCGGAGCCCTTGCGCCGCCATTCGGCGAAGGTCTCTTCGATCACCTCGCCGGTCACGGCGCGGGAAAGATCGAGATAGCGTTCCTGATCTTCGCGGCGCAGCCGGGCCGGGTCGAAATCGTAAAGAAGCTTCAAATAATAGTCGCGAACATCCTCGAAATCCCAGGATGCGCTGCGATCGCGGGGCACCCGCGCCTTCCACAGCGGGCTGTGGACGGCGGGCACATCGAGATGGCGCTGAAGCGTCCTTTGCTGCGGCACATGCGCAAAGGCGAGGCTTTCGGAGGCAAAGCGCACATCGGCGCGGCGGGCATCGGCAATCGGCCGCATATAGGCGCCGACCCCGTAATAATGCGCAATGCCGGAATTGGACGAAAAGGGCATCGCTCCGCCATAGGGCGAATTCGCCACATAGGGCACGTCGGGACGCATGCGCGCGGCGATGGCCGGGATGATTTCGTCGGTCACCGGTCCACTCCAAAATTCCCTGGGCAGGCCGAGCATCGCCGCCTGCTGATGGATCTCGCTGCCGCCGCAGAGAACGGCAAGGGAAGGCGACGCCTGGACGCCGTACAGGAATTCTTCGACCTCGGCATGCACATGGCCGAGAAAAGCCTTGTCGTTGCGCGGATAGTCGAAATTGGCGAACATGAAATCCTGCCACACGAGCAGGCCGAGCTCGTCGCAGAGCGCAAAGAAATCAGGCGTCTCGTAAGCCATGGTGCCGCCGATGCGGATCATGTTCATGCCGGCTTGCCAGGCAAGCCGCAGGAATGGTTCATAATCCGCCCTCCCGCCCGGCAGCCGCGCAATATCGGCGGTCGTCCAGACCGCACCGCGGCAGAACACGCGCTCGCCGTTGACGAGGAGCGCGAAGTCTTCGCCATCCGCACCGCGGTCGACGTCGATGCGCCGGAAGCCGGTGCTGCCGAGCGAATATTCCTCGCCGTCGGAAACCAGCGTCAGATCATAGAGGCGCGGAGTGCCATGTGTATGCGGCCACCAGGGTTCGATGTCGGACAGCTTGAGGATAGCCGAGTAATGATTTTCACCGATCTTCTCGAAAGGCTGTTCCATGCCGCCACAGCGCAGCAGCATTGCCGGATTTTCGGCATTGTTATGCAGAGAAACGCTCAGCCGGCCGGCGCCGCTCTCCTCCAGGACCGAGCGGATGCAGACATTGTCGATCGATATGGAATCGCGTTGCACCAATGAAATCGCCCGCCATGGCCCGACGGCATGAATATCGGGGCACCAGCCCGGCATATGGCCGAGCAGAGTAGTGCGGAAATTCTTCAGGCCCGCCGGCGTGATCATCTGCGGCCGCCAGCGCGCCCGCGAACCGGGCTCGGACAACCGGGGGCCGAGCGCCCGGAAGCAGAGCGCCAGCTCGTCGCCGCCCGAAAGCGTCACCGGGAGCTCATGCGCCGTGAACATGCTTTCGGAAAATAGGATTTCCTGACCGTTGAGGAAGACATTGCAGATCGTGGCCAGCCCGCCGAAACGCAGGATGGCTTCGCCGGGCTCGGCATCGAAAAGCCGGCAGAGATACCAGGCGTCTTTCGTATTCAACGGTTCGGGATTTTCGCGATCGAAGAGCCCGGCTTTTTCAAGCGCTGCCGCAACCGTGCCGGGAACGGGCGCAGGGATGAACTGCGCGGAAAGAGGAATATCGTGTGGTACGGCGCAGGCACCCGGCTCCGTCAGGATCAGATTCCAGCCTTCGGAAAGCACGCTTTCCCGGGCTCCGATGCTTGCCAAACGCCCCCGCATTGTCTGATCTCCGGCCTCAGATTCGCTCCGCAAGCGATGCCATCATGGAATCCCATGCATCGGCGGCGGGATCAAGTGCCGCCTGCAGCGGCTCGAACTTCCTGCGGGCGACAGCGCGGGCAAGCTGGAACTGCACGGATTTCGCCGCGTCGGAAATGCGCCGGGCATCCTCGGCGGCGGCCGTAAATTCGGGAGAGAGCCAGACCAGGTGATCAGCCGACAGCTCGAAATTGGCGCCCACCTGACGGAGTGTGTTGAAGGCATATTTGTGGAAGAAGCCGAACGGCCGTTCCGCCACCGCTTCCACCTGCTGAGGGAAGACGCGGGCGAAGGCGCGGATCGGGTTTTGGCGGGGGCGCCTTGCGAAGTGAAAACCGGCAAGCCGCCGCGCGGTCGCGCGAAGATGCGCTTCATCGGCGGGCTTTTCCGGAAACCGTGCAAATTCCGTATAGGGCAGGAAGGGTGGGTCGTTCTCCGTCAGATGCTGCTGGAACAGCCCATCGAAATCCTCGCCTTCGAGGCGGAAATAGCCGGCATTGTGGAAATACTCAACGCGCTTTGCCGCAACATCAAGCCGGTTGACCGCAACCGTCGTCTTGCCATGCTCCTGCCGGTAGGCGGTGCCGCGCGTATCCGGCATATAGAAGGAATCCATCTCGATCAGGCACAGACGACCGCGCGCGATCTGGACTTCGACATGCCGTTCGACACGGTCGTAGATCGCAAGCTCGGTCGCGCGGATGCCGTAGAGCGCTTCGAGATCTTCGAGCGGCACCTTGAAGAAGGTGAACTGGTCGCCCTCGAAATCCTGCGCCAGGGTGAAACCCAGCATCGCCTCAGGTGCAACGCCCGCCGTCGCCAGCACCTCGATCCAGAGATCGACATAGCAGTTGGTTTCCGGCCAGGCACGTTCGCCGGAATGCAGCGCGTGCTGCCGGTAGCTTTCCGGTCTGATCCCCGGGAAAACCGATGCCATCGAGTTCATCAGCCCCATAGCGCTTTCCGCACGCTGGCCGGCCATTCCTTCACGTCGAGCCCGTGATGATGGAAGAGGGCGAGCGCGATACGCTCCAGGCCGAAGCCGACGCAGGCGGTGTGCGCGACGCTGCCGTCTTCCAGATTGAGACCCCACTTCAGGCCGAAGGAATCCTGGTGATAGTTGAAGCTCATGCAGGCCGTCGGCTTGGCAACTGAGGTAATCGGGATAAGCAGCTCGAACTTCAGGTTCTGGTCACGCTGGTTGTTGACCATCATCTTGCCGGCACGGCCGAAGAACGGGTCGTTGGCGACATCGATGGTCACATCGAGGCCGAGTTGCTTCATCATCTCGACACCGCGATCCATCCATTTCTGACGGAAATCGGTGACGTGCTGCTCCGTTCCCATGCAGACATATTCGCGCATGCGGAACAGCTGTTGGCGGGCCGGATCCTTGGACGGCTCGTGACGGAAACAATAGGATTGCAGATCGAACAGGCCGCCCGTCTTCGGCAGGTTGCCGCGCTTGGCGACCGTTGGATAAAGCGGGTAGCAGGCGGCCGGCGTCAGCACGATATCGGTCGCCTGTTGGCCCGCGGTCCAGTCCTCACCGACTTCCATGCACTGCAGCAGGCTCATATGATCGAGCTCGCTGCCGCAGAAACTGTGTACCGTGCCGGCAAGCTGCGGGAAGCTTTTCATGTAACCGCTCTTTTCGAAGAGCGCGCGGTTCATGCCGGGCGGGAAACGCATCGCCTCAGCGCCGTCGGCGCCGCCGAAAGCATCGATCAGCCGTTCGAAAGCGGTGATGACATCTTCGAACTGGCCGCTGCGGCCATAGAGACCATCAACGCCGGTATCGATCAGCAGGCCGGACTCGAAGAGCCGGTCCAGGAACGAGGTCTGCATATCCATGACTTTACCCCAGTAGGCTAGTGTCCTGCTTGTGGACGAGAAGCATGCTCGACGTGTTGCCGAGAATGCGATCGTTCGAGATCATGAGCTGTGCGGAATGGGCGTCGCGCAGATGCCGACCGAGGCTGAAGGGCGTGCCATTCTTGTAGCCCATGATGCCGCAGATCAGCATGGCATGGTTGACAATCTCCAGGATCGTCTCGGACGAGGCGATCTTGACGTTGTTCATCGCCACCGCAAAGCCCATCGAGGACAGCCGGTCCGGATCTGACTTGGCGTCTTCATAAGCCTTCAATCCGGCAACCACGTTGGATTTCACCATCTGCAGCAGGTTCGAGACTTCGGCGAGGCGCAGGGCGCCGGGCGGCTGTGCATCGGGGGCCTTGCGGGCAGCGGCGCGCACAAAGGCCTGGGCGCGGGCAACAGCATCGACCGCGATGCCGTACCAGACGCCGCTCCAGAGCAGATGCGAGGAAGCGAGCATGGATTGCGCCGCAATCTCGGCGAATGGCTTCGGCAGGATCTGCCGCGCTGGCGCTTGGCCTTTGAAGAGGAAGCCGTCGGAGCAGGTGCCACGCATGCCGAGCGTATTCCAGACATGCGTTTTCTCGAGCGTGTACTGGTCCTTGAGGAAGGCCGTCAGCACTTGATCGGAGGATGCCGCCTGCGCGTGGGCGCGCGAAGTGATGAGAATGGCGTCGGCATGCGAGCCATAGGAAATGACGGTCGCATCCTTTTCGAGACGGCAGAGATCGCCATCGATCTCGATCGCGCAAATGCTGTTGCGCAGGTTGCCGCCGATGCCGCCTTCGGTGGTGGCCGACGCGATCAGCAGTTGTTCTGCTGCGATGCCGCGCATGAAGCCGCAATGCCATTCGCTGTCGGCGCCGTGTTCAACGAGGCTGGACAGCTTGATATGGTGCATGGCGAAGACCATGGCGCTTGCGGCACAGGCTTGGCCGAGCATCGAGCACAACTCGGCGATTTGGGTGATCGAGGCCGATTCACCGCCGAGCTGGCGCGGCACCTGAATGCCGAGCAGCCTCTCGGCCTTCATCGCATCCACGGCTTCCCTGGGGAAGCGGCCTTCGATGTCGACGGCATCCGCATGTCTCGCCGCAACTTCGGCGACACGGGTGACCCTTGCGACAAGACCGTCCTCTATGATCTTGACGGGGAAGTTCATCAGGCGACCTTCCGACCATCCTGGATGATATCGACCGTCTTGGCGATGGCCGAGATGCTCGCGAAGGATTTGCGGTTCAGCAGACTGTCGGGAAATTCGATGTCGAACGCCTCTTCAATGCCGAGCATCAGCTGCACCGAGGCAAAGGACGTCAGACCTGCCGCATAAAGATCGGCGTCGTCGGCGATCTGGTCAACCGGCGTAGGAAGTTTGCCGAATTTGGCTACGAGGTCGCGGATTGTCTTATTCATCCCATCACTCCAAGGTTCTCATGATCCCGAACCGGCGTTCATCGCCTTGTCATGAGCGTCCTTTTAGTGCGGAAAACAGAACATTCCGCTAACAGGTTGGGTTAAAGATGATGGGTCCTCATAGTTAGGATTTTAACGATCCTTCCGGTGACGGCAGGAATATTCATTTTACATCAATGAGCTAAGATCATTTCAATGGAAATGCTCGACGCGGCTTCCGACGCGGCGAGTACAGATATGATACGCAAAAGCGCGACCTCGGGTCAGTCAGCCGGCGGATAGGAATGCTCGCCGCCGCGGTAATCCGAGATGGAATAACACCCGTCGCCCGTCGTCCGAACAGTGCTTCCGCTGACAACGGCTTTACCATGGCCGCCCGGGATGTCGAGAATGTAAGTCGGCTGGCAGAGGCCGGAAATCCGTCCGCGCAGCGCCGCGACGATCCTCTGCCCCTCGTCGATCGTCAGTCTGAAATGGCTGGTGCCGGGCGCCAGATCGGGATGATGGAGGTAGTAAGGTTTGACGCGGATTTCGACGAAAGCCTTCATCAGTTCGGCAAGAATCGCAGGGTCGTCGTTGATACCCTTGAGCAGCACCGATTGGCTGACCATCGCGATGCCGGCATCGACCAAGCGCGCGCAGGCCGCCCGCGCTTCCATCGTCAACTCTCTGACATGGTTGGCGTGCAGCGCCACATAGATCGTCTTGCCACTTGCCTTCAGCGCGGCAATGAGCGCCGCATCGATTTTCTCCGGATCGACGACGGGGACGCGCGTATGGAAACGCACGATCTTCACATGGGCAATATCAGCGAGCGCCTCCATGATCTCGCGGAGTCGCCGCGGTGAAAGCACCAGCGGGTCGCCGCCGGTCAGGATGACCTCCCAGATCTCCTGATGACTCCCGATGTAATCGAAGGCTGCCTCCATCGCCGCCGCATCGAGCGTGCCGAGACCCTGCGGCCCGACCATTTCGCGGCGGAAGCAGAAACGGCAATAGACCGGGCAGACATGCACGGCCTTCAGCAGCACCCGGTCCGGGTAACGGTGCACAATGCCCTCGACCGGGCTGTGGGCGTGATCGCCGATCGGATCGGCACGTTCTTCGGGCGCGACAATGAGTTCGGCCGCATCGGGCACGAATTGCCGGCCGATCGGGTCGCTGGGATCGGAGTGATCGATCAGCCTGGTGACGGCAGGCGTCAGCGCGATGGCGTAACGCGCGGCGACCGCCTCGAGCGCTGCGCGGTCGGCAGGCGCGGCAAGCCCCGCCTTCACGAGATCGTCGACGCTCTTGATCTGTTTGACGGCATTCATCTTCCGTACTCCGCAACCGGCGCCCACAGCACCTGGTCGATCCGCGACGCCCCTGTGGCCAGCATCACCAGCCGGTCGAAGCCGAGCGCGATGCCGCTTGCCTCGGGCATCAGCGACAGCGCGGCAAGAAAATCCTCATCGATCGGATAAGTCTCACCATAGATCCGCGCCTTCTCGGCCATTTCGATCTCGAAGCGCCGCCGTTGTTCGCCGGCGTTGGTGAGTTCGCCGAAACCATTGGCAAGCTCGACGCCGCAGGCATAGAGCTCGAAGCGTTCGGCAACCCGGGGGTCGCGCGCCGAGGGACGCGCAAGTGCGGCCTCCGAGACCGGGTATTCGTCGAGAATGGTGATACGGCCGAAGCCAAGATGCGGCTCGATCTTTTCGACCAGCACCCGGCTGAACAGATCAGCCCAGCCATCGTCATCGGCGACGCGCATGCCGACGCGCCTGAGTTCGGCCGCCAGATGCTCGCGATCGGTCGAACCGTCGGCGGCAACGGAGGCAAGAAGATCGATGCCGGCATGCCGATCCAAGGCTTCTGCGACGCTGATCCGCTCCGGCCCGGCGAAGGGATCGCTTTCGCTGCCGCGATAGGAAAGCTTGTCCGTCTTCACCGTTTCGGCCGCGAGCGCCAGAATCCGCACGCTATCCATCATCAGGCTCTCATAGCTTTCACCGGCCCGATACCATTCGAGCATGGTGAATTCTGGATGGTGCAACGGCCCGCGCTCGCGATTGCGATAGACATGGGCAAAACACGAGATGCGCTGTTCGCCCGCAGCAAGCAGCTTCTTGCAGGCGAATTCCGGGGAGGTGTGCAGATAGAACGGCGCCGCCTGACCGTCCGTCGTTATCGCTTGCGTCGCGAAGGCATGCAGATGCGCTTCGTTGCCGGGGGAGACCTGCAGCACCGCCGTGTCGACCTCGATGAAATCCTCGCGCGCGAAAAACCCGCGAAGCGCAGCCTGAATCGCATTGCGCCCGATCAGGAACGGGCGGCGGTCGGCATGCACGGACGGGGTCCACCAGGGAGACGCTTTGGCCGAAAAGTTCATTCCAAGCTTTCTTCGCCGGAGAAGCCGGTATGGGGGTGGCTATTTCCCGGATTTTAGGTTAGTTGCGCCCCCAAAGAAAAACATTTGCGTCTTGGGGCGTCTCGACAGTCCTCTACGACGCCGAAAGCCGAGTTACAAGGAAGTCTTATGGTCAAGGTCATCGCCTCTTCGGTCCGCAAGGGCAACGTTCTCGACGTGGACGGCAAGCTCTACGTCGTTCTCACCGCCCAGAACTTTCATCCGGGCAAGGGCACGCCGGTCACCCAGGTCGACATGCGCCGCATCGTCGACGGCGTGAAGGTCTCCGAACGCTGGCGCACCACCGAACAGGTCGAGCGCGCATTCGTCGAAGACGTCAACTTCCAGTACCTTTATGAAGACGGCGAAGGCTTCCACTTCATGAACCCGGCGACCTACGACCAGGTGGTCGTCAGCGCGGAAACCATGGGCGACCAGAAGGCCTATCTCCAGGAAGGCATGACCTGCATCCTGTCCATCCACGAAGGCATTCCGCTGGCGCTCGAACTGCCCCGCCACGTCACGCTTGAGATCGTCGAGACGGAACCGGTTGTTAAGGGCCAGACGGCATCCTCTTCCTACAAGCCGGCCATGCTCTCTAACGGCATCCGCACCTCGGTTCCGCCGCATATCGATGCCGGCACCCGCGTCGTCATCGCGACGGAAGACAATTCATACGTCGAACGCGCCAAGGATTGATCCTGGTTTTTATCCCTTCAGGAGGCCGGCTCGCTCCGGCCTCTCGCTGAAATGTGGAATCCGAAACCCACTTCCAGCATCAGATCGTTTCGGGCGGCGCATTTGCCAATTCAAAATCCAAATTCAGATTACCTTCCGGACCTCGTCCTCGAAGCTCATGACATGAGCCATCGCGATTTTTTCGGCCTCGTCTGCGTCACCTCTACATACCGCCTCAAGCATAAGGACCTGGTCATGCAAGACATCCTCAAGGCGTGGCACCAGCGTCGGAAACCGCTTCATCGCGACATATAGAATTCTCAGCGACAGATTGTGGTAGTGATCCAGCGTGTCGAACAGGAAAGAGTTCTTCGCCACTTTGTAAATGAAGCGGTGAACCCGGCGATCGAGAGCAAGAATATCTTCCAGCGCCATCGGGCCGGTTGTCTGTTTGAGCTCGTCGATCAGCTGCCGCGCCTCTTGACGTTCGAACTCGCGCAGCCTTTCCGCAGCTAGCCGGGTCGCCCAGGATTCGATCCGTGCCCGCGCCTCATAAACCGCAGTTAGATCGTTGATATCGATCTTGCTGACAAACGTGCCGCGGCGCGCGCTGACGATAACGAAACCATCATATTGCAGACGCTGAAGCGCCTCCCGGACCGGGGTGCGACCGACCTCCATGCGTTTCATAAGGTCGGCTTCCCGCAGAAGCGTGCCCGGAGGAAGCGCTGTCGTAATGATGTCGTCGCGCAGCCGAATATAGGTCCGCTCCGCCAGCGTTGCTTCAGCCGCTTCGTAATCCACTTCGAATGCCGACATATTCAGCGTGTTCCTCTCTGTCCATTTCTGCATAGCTAGAGGCCGTTCCGCCTAGAAAAGGCTCTCAACGAATCTGCTTGACTTCATATAGTGTCTGCATATTCTCAATATATCAGCAATATATAACCACAAAGAGGGGTTCAAATGAAACATGCTGAATTGACTAAAAAATCGCAGGCCAATGGGATCATCGCATTGGCGATCTTGAGTTTGGGGCTGTTTGCGACGGCCGTGCCGCCTGCGGCCAATGCGGACGATCTGGAGCTGATGAAGCCCGGCACGCTCGTCGTTACGGTGCAGCCTTACATGCCCTATACGGCGGTCAAGGATGGGAAGCTCGTCGGGCTCGACAGTGACATCCTGACAGCCATAGCCGATAAGCTCGGCCTCAAGATCGAAATCAACGTCACGGACTTTCCCGGCATGCTGGCTTCCGTCCAGACGCAGCGGGCTGATATAACCATCGGCGGAATCGCATGGTCCGACGCTCGCCAGAAAGTCGGCTTGTTCACGGACCCGCCGTATTATTCGCCGCCGGCCATGGCCGTAAGCGGCACGGCGAGCTTTCCGGATGTCGCGAACCTGGAGGGCAAAAATCTCGGCACCGTCACCGGCTATGTCTGGGCGAAATCCATCGCGCAGGTGCCTAACGCCACACCCCATACGTTCCCGAGCGCCGACGGTGTATTCCAGGATATTTCTGCCGGGCGCCTCGACGTCGGCTTTCTCGATCCACTGCTGATCACCTACCAACAGCAGCAGCGTCCCGACATGAAGGTCCGCATCGAATATCTGAAGCCGCCGACCGACGAACAGGTGGCCACGCATCCCGATTACAAATATTTTCAAGCCTACATGACCGGATTCTACCTTCCAAAGCAGTCGCCGAAGCTTGCCAAGGCTGTTTCCGATCAAATTGACGAGATGTACAAAGATGGGTCGCTTTCGGCTTTGATCACAAAGTGGGGCGGCGATCCCCAGCAGTTCCTCGTTCCGTCGCCCAAGATGGCGGCCCAACGGCGCGGCGTCGACCGACCGGCCGACTGGAACCCGCCTTCCATCGCGAAGTGAGATCAAAGCATGACGGCGTTGTCATCCTTCACCGATATCTTCCAGGTTCCCTGGAATGACTACGTCGGGAACATTGCCGGGGGTCTGCTCAAGACCCTCGGCTATACGGTGGCCAGCTTCATCGGCGCGACGATCCTTGGTCTTCTACTTGCGTTGATGAGGCTCAACCGGCTGCCGCTGGTCCGCGTTCCCGCGGCCTTCTATACGGAGCTTTTTAAAAACGTACCGCTCCTGGCGATCATCTTCCTCACTTACTTCGGCCTGCCCTCCGTAGGCATCAGGCTGGAGGTTTTTGAGGCTGGAGTATTGAGCCTGGTACTCTTCTACGCCGCCTACCTGTCCGAGATCTTTCGGGCAGCTATCGCCGGCGTACACCAAGGCCAGCAAGAGGCGTCTCAAGCTCTCGGGCTAGGGCGAGGCAAGACATTCAGCCATGTCGTCCTGCCACAGGCGGTTCGGCTGGCGCTTCCCGGCACGAACACGATGTTCGTCGACTTGATCAAATCGACCTCGCTGCTTGTGACGATCTCCGCTGCTGAACTGATGACGCAAGCACAGTTGATAGCCTCGGAAACATTCCGGGCGCTTGAAGTGTATCTTGTGATCTCCGCGGCCTATTTCGCCATCTGCTACCCGGTGTCACAATGTCTGCTTCTGCTGGAGCGCAAGATCCATGCCGGCGTGCCATTGTCATTGGCCAGAAGGCGACGGCTCAAATTAGCCAGAACCTATCTCGCCGAGGGGAGAGTCTGACCCATGACGACCACTCCTGCCAAAACCGTCTTCGTGTCAAACCAGCCTGCCGGTCGCCCCGCCGTCAAAATTAGCGGATTGCGCAAGTCTTTCGATGGGCGCCTGGTGCTCGACCGCGTCGATCTCGAGGTTCCTGCCGGCAAAATCATAAGTATCATTGGCCAGAGCGGCGGAGGAAAGACCACCCTCATGCGCTGCGTCAATCTGCTTGAGCGTCCCGATGAGGGAACGATCACCGTCGGCGATGAAACGATCTTCGCCGACGGCCAGGTGACCTGCCGCAACCTTGCGAAGCTTCGGCAGCGCGTCGGCATGGTGTTTCAGCGCTTCAATCTGTTCCCGCATCTGACGGCCGTCGAGAACGTCGTTCTCGCTCAGATGCACGCAGCCGGGATCGGCGAGAAAGAGGCTGTGGAACGGGCCGTGAAACTACTGACGAGAGTGGGCCTTCCCAAACGGGCGATGGCCTATCCCGAACAGATGTCGGGCGGCGAGCAGCAGCGTGTGGCGATCGCACGGGCTCTAGCGCTGGAACCGACGGTGTTGCTGTTCGACGAGCCGACGTCGGCGCTCGACCCCGAATCGACGGGCGAAGTGCTCCGCGTCATGCGGGAATTGGCCGCCGACGGCATGACCATGATCCTGGTCACCCACGAGCTGCCCTTTGCGAAGGAGGTATCGGACTGGGTCGTGTTCATCGACGGTGGTCTTATCATCGAGCAGGGAACCGCCGGAGATGTGCTTGACAGTCCAAGGGAAGCACGCACGGCTGCCTACGTCGCGCGCTACGCTTCCCCAGGCTAGCCTTGATTGACCTGAACCGCTCGGCCGGCCCATGGCGCCGTGGCAGAGTCCGGTTTGCATCAGGCCTCGTTTCTCTAAGGTAAATCCATATCTGATGAACAAGCTCACAACAGATATCGCCGTCATCGGCGGCGGCGTGATCGGCGTTGCAACCGCGCTGCGGCTGCGAGGCGACGGTCACGATGTCGTGGTGATCGAACCCAATAAACCCGGCTCGGGCGCATCTTACGGCAATGCCGGAACGATCGCCGATTATGCAATCATCCCCGTCGGCACGCCCTCCGTCCTCAAAAATCTGGCCTCGCTGCTGCTCAATTCTGACAGCCCGCTATCCATCCGCAAGGCGGCGTTGCCCACGCTGTTTCCTTGGCTCATGCGTTTTGCCTACGAATCCCTCCCTCACAGATACAGAGACAATGCGAGCCGCATCGCCGACCTTCTGTCCGACGCTTCATCCGAATGGCTCGAGCTTGCAGCAGAGATCGGCGCGTCCGCTCTCTTGAGCGCGAAAGGATGCCTCTATCTCTACCAAACGACCGAGGCCTTCAAGGCGGCCGCTTCGGATGTCGAGCTTCGCCGAAACTACGGGATCGCGCAGCAGCTTCTCACCCCCGATGAAGTTCATAGCCTGGAGCCTCGGCTGCCGCAGGCCCACGGCGGCGGGCTTTTCTTTCCGAAAGCGATAAACTTCGCCGATCCTGGCGAGGTCATGAGCGTGATGGAAGCCGCCGCCATACAAGCGGGCGTCGAGTTCGTCCGGGACTCCGTGATATCGATTTCGCGGGAGCGGAACGGGGTGAGGATGATGGCTTCAGCCCACAGCATTCGCGCGCGAGCCGCGGTGATCGCCGCCGGCGCTCATTCCCGCGGTCTGGCTCTGCAGCTCGGAGAGCGCATACCCCTGGACACCGAGCGTGGCTATCATCTGGAATTCGATATGGAAACACCGCCGGTGGAACGACCGGTGTGTCCGACGCATCATGGATTTTACTTTTGCCCGATGCGTGGCCGACTGCGCGTCGCTGGCACCGTGGAACTCGGAGGCCTCACCGCGCCTTCGAACCCAAGGCGCCTCGAAGTGTTGTTGGCAAACGCCCGCAGGATTTTCCCGACGCTTGGTGAACCAAGCCGGAGCTGGATGGGCTTTCGCCCTTCCATGCCCGATTCCGTTCCCGTCATCCGGCCTTCAAGAGGTGGAAGGGACGTCGTGTTTGCTTTTGGACACGGGCATATCGGCTTTACGCTGGCGCCGCGGACAGCCCGCATGGTCAGCTCTATTCTTGCCGCTTGATCGCGTCACGAATCGTGCCTGCGACATCAGCAGGCATTTATCCTCGATCTCACAGATGCGGGTTGCGCGGCCGGTATCTCTTGACGAGCTTCTGGTTGATCTCGGCTGCACCCGGCATGTTGGCGCTGAGATAAACCGGAGCATCGCCGCATTTCGAAAGCTCCGAGGCAACTTCGGCAAAGATCGCATTGATGATGGTCACCCCGACCGCCGTCGAAACCGGTCCGACCCGAAGTCCTGTTCCTTCGAGATCGACAACGGCGTCACCCGGCGGCAATCCGTTGTCGAGCACCACGTCGGCAACGTCGGCGAGCCGGCGGCGACCATTGGCGATCGCCGAGGAATAGGCGATCGACGTGATGGCGATGACCTTTGCGCCGATGTCGCGCGCATAGTCGGCCGCCTCGATCGGCGCGGCGTTCACACCCGAATTGGAGGCGATGATGATAACGTCGCCCGGCTGCATGCCGTAACGCTCCAGCATCGGCCGCACAAGGCCCTGTGTGCGCTCATAGACCGAACTGATGACGGCGCCCTCATGCAGCATGGCGGAGCCGACAAGCACCGGCACGGTGAAGGCGAGCCCGCCGGCGCGGTAGTGCACCTCTTCCGCCAGCATGTGCGAATGGCCGGTGCCGAACACATAGACGCGCTTGTCGTCGCGGGCGGCATCGAGGATGACCGCCGCGGCCTGCGCCATCGGTTCGGCGAGCGCCTGCCTCAACGTCTCCAGCCGGCCGATCAGGTTGGAGAAATAGGCATCGGTAATGTCAGTCATCCCGCTTCTCCTTGCGTTCAGGCTGCCTCGCCGGCAAGCCAGGTGGCGGTGACAGTAAGCGCATCTGTCAGATGTACGAGATCGGCGCGCGCGCCCGGCGAGAGATGGCCACGATCGGCAAGCCTCAGGAAACGCGCGGGATAGAGGGTCGCCATACGCAAGGCCTCGGCGAGCGTCAGGTCGAGATAGGTGACGCCGTAGCGGATCGCCGAGATCATATCGACGTCGGAGCCGGCGAGCGTCCCGTCGGAAAGCACGAGCTTCGAGCAGAAGCCGCCCCTTTCGCGCCGAACGGTGCGTCCGTTCAGCGTGAACGAGTCCTGTTGCGAGCCGACAAGCGACATCGCGTCGGTGACGAAGAACAGCTTGCCTTCGCCGCGCTTGGCGCGCAGCGCCGTGCGCAGGGCCTTCGGATCGACGTGATGGCCGTCGGCAATGATGCCGCACCAGGATGCGGGATGATCGATGGCCGCGCCGACCAGGCCCGGAGCACGGTGGCCCATCTGGCTCATCGCGTTGAAGAGATGCGTGACCCCGCGCGCTCCGGCATCGAACCGTTCCTCCGCCGCCTCGCTGGAACAATCGGAATGGCCGATGCTGACGGTGACGCCGGCTTCGGCAAGCTCGCGCACCTGGGCGACCGTCACCTGCTCGGCGGCGATGGTGACGAGCAGCGTGCCGATTGACTCACGTGCCCGGATGAAGGCCTTGATGTCACTATCCTCCACCGGCCGCATCAGCTCGGCCAAATGAGCGCCCTTGCGGGCTGGCGCCAGATGCGGGCCTTCGAGATGCAGGCCGGCGACGCCGCGGTTTTCTTTCACAGCCTCCTTCGCCGCTTCGATAGCGGCACTGGTCGCCTCGGATGTGTCGGTGATCAAGGTCGGCAGCAGCGACGTCGTGCCGTAAGGCCGATGCCCGCTGGCGATGATATCCATCGACGCTGGGGAAGGCTCATCGTTCAACATTCGGCCGCCACCGCCATTGACTTGCGCATCGATGAAGCCGGCCGACAGGATGCCGCCCGCAAGAGCGACCGTCTCGCCATCGGGCAGGTCGTTTACCGCGATGATCGCTTCGACGCGGCCGTCGGCAACGATGAGCGCCTTGTCGTCATGGAAGCGCTCGCCGTCAAAGATGCGGGCGCCGACGAAGATCTTGCGGACCATCAGATCGTCTCCGTCACCTTGAGCAGGTTCGCTGGCCGGTCGGGATCGAAGCCCTTGCGGCGCGTCACCGATTCGATCAGCCGGTAGTAGACGAGCAGCGACACCAGCGGATCGATCAGGCCATTGCCCGTCGTCGGCACGCGCAGATTGATGCCGGGAAGCGGCTGTGCCGAAAAACCGACGGTGGTGGCGCCGAGCTTCTGCAGCCGCTCCAGCGCCTGGCCGTTATTGGCGAAGGCCGCATCGTCAGGCGCGAAGGCGACGATCGGAAAGCCGGGCTGCACCAGGCGCATCGGACCGTGCATCAGTTCCGCTAGCGAAAAGGCCTCGGCATGCAGGCCGGAGGTTTCCTTCGCCTTCAGTGCCGCTTCTAGCGCGATCGCAAACGCCGGGCCGCGGCCGGCCGTATAGAGCGAGGTCGCATGGAACAGCACCTCCTCGACCGCCGCCGTTTCGATACCTGCGGTCGCCGAAAGCGCCTCCGGCAGTTTTTGAAGCGCTGCCTGCAGGCCGGACGCGCCGCCGATCGCGGCCGTCACGCCGGAAAGGGCGGCGACGGAGGCAATGAAGGATTTGGTCGCCGCCACGCTTTTTTCCGCGCCGGCGTTAAGACCGAGAACGATATCGGCCTGTTTGGCAAGCGGGCTGTCGGTGACGTTGACGACGGCGATGGTCGTCGCCCCACCCTTCTTCGCCGCCTCCTGCAAAGCCACGATGTCAGGGCTGGCCCCCGACTGCGAAACAGTGAAGTGCACACCGCCCTTCAGATGGAGGGCAGCGCCGTAGACGGAAGCGATCGACGGGCCGACCGATGCGACCGGTACGCCGCAGGTGATCTCGAAGAGATATTTGAAGAAGGTGGCGGCGTGGTCCGAGGAGCCGCGCGCCGCCGTGGTCACCACGCTCGGGCGGGCGGACGAAAACAGCCGGGCGATTTCCGCAAAGACCGGTTTTTCCTTTTCGAGAAGCGTGGCCACCACCTCCGGCGACTGGCCGGCTTCCTGCAGCATCAGCGACTGGTTCTCACTCATGGTCATCTCCAATTCTCAATTCGGCAACGAAATCATAGGCATCGCCGCGGTAGTGCGAGCGGGTATATTCGACGACGCGCTGGTCTTCCAGGCGCGAGACACGTTCGATCAGAAGCGCCGGTGCGCCTGCCTTGACGTTCAGCATCGCGGCATAGGACGCATCGAGCGTGACGGCGGTCAGCCGCTGCAGCGCACGCACCGGTCGGTGGCCATTCGCCGCCAGCGCATCATAGAGCGATCCCTCGCCGCCGGCGTTCTCCCCCAGAAACTTGACCGGCACGACGGCGCGCTCGATCGCCAGCGGCAGGCCGTCGGCGAGGCGCAGACGGTCGAGTCTCAGAACCGGTTCGCCGGCGCCGAGGCCGAGCAGAAAGGATTCCTCCGGAGACGGCGTGTTGACCTCGCGCGACAAGATGCGCGCGGCCGGCAGACGCCCGCGCGAGCGCATGTCGGCGGAGAAGGAGGAAAGCCGCCAGAGCGACTGTTCCATGCGCTCCACCTTACCCGATACGAAAGTACCGCTTCCGTGGCGCGATTCCAGTGCGCCCGCCGCCATGAGGTCGCGATAGGCAGTGCGCACGGTGACGCGGCCAAGCTTGAGAGCCTCGGCAAGGTCGCGCTCGCCCGGCAGCGCCGTGCCGGCCTTCAGCAAGCCCTCCTGAATGAGGCTGGTCAGCGCCTGCGCCAGCCGCTTGTAGAGCGGCCCGGCCAACGCTTCGTCGCGCAGGCCGCGTCTATTGAGTTCAGCTACTAGACTGGTTCTATCCATGGGCAGACAATAGAACCTATATAGAACCAATCGGCAAGTCTGAATCGGACAAGGCATAAAAAAACCCTCTCCGGCAAACCGAAGAGGGTTTATAACGGTCAAATTTGACAGCCGTGCGTCTCTAGAATGCTCAGTTCTTGGTGAAGATGTAGTCCGTCTCCTGGCGCAGCACTTCGCCGGGGCGCAGGACCGCATTCGGAAAGCCTTCGTGATTGATGGCATCCGGCCAGACCTGCGTTTCCAGGCAGAAGCCGGCGAACGGGCCGTATTTGCGCCCGCCGAGGCCGGGAGCACCTGTATTGAGCTTGAAGCCGGCATAGAACTGCACGCCCGGCTCGGTGCTGCGCACTTCGAGCGACACGCCGGAATAGAGGCTGCGGGCGAGCGCCACGGTCCGCTTGGCGGTGCGTTCTCGAGACAGGCAGAAATTATGGTCGTACAATGCCTGTTCATTGCCGACGAAACGCTTCATCGGAGCCATCTCGCGGAAATCGAATTCAGTGCCGGCAACGGGCCGGATTTCGCCGGTCGGCACCTGCTTTTCGTCGGTCGGCAAATAGTGATCGGCGGCGATCATGATGTCGTGGGCCAGCGCATCGTCGCGGCCGTCGAGATTGAAATAGGCGTGCTGGCAGACATTGGCGAGCGTCGGCTGGTCGCTTGTTGATTCGTAGGTGATCGACAGCTCGCCGTTGCCATGCACCCGGAACGTCGCCTGGATGGTGCAATTGCCGGGGTAGCCGGCGCGGCCGTCGGGATCGACGATCTTCATCACCAGCCGGTCGACGTCATGCTCGACGATCGTCCAGTTGCGCTTGCCGATGTTGTCGCTGCCGCCATGCAAATGCGTCACGCCGTTTTCGTTCCGCTCAAGCTGATAATCCTTGCCGTCGAGCGTGAACCTGCCGCCGCCGATGCGATTGGCGCAGCGGCCGGGCGTCGCGCCGAAATAGGCCGAGTAGAGGGGATAGCTATCGAAATCCTCGAAGCCGAGCTGCAGCGGCGCTTCATGGCCTGCAAGGCGCAGATCCTGGATGACGGCACCCCAGGTGATGATCTTGGCCGTCAGGCCGCCGCCCTTGATAACGACGCGATAGACAGTCTCGCCCGCCTTCGTCTGCCCAAACGCTTCCCGTTCCAACTTATCCGACATGATCGACCGTCCGTTCCTTAAGGGTTCGGACCGGAACCTGCCCGCATTTGCTTCAAACCGCAACCGGGCAGGTCAGAAAGAAATTCCGTTACAGATCCATGCCGATCTCTTCGACGTCATAGGGCGTCGTCTGGTAAATCTCATTGATCCAGTTACCGAACAAGAGGTGCGCATGGCTGCGCCAGCGGTTCTGCGGCGCAAGCGTCGGATCATTATGCGGGAAGTAATTATGCGGCATCTTGATCGGCACGCCGGCATCCACATCGCGGAAATACTCATCCGAAAGCGAGGTGGAATCATATTCGACGTGGTTGAACATGTAGAGCCGCCGGCCCCTCTTCTCGTGCACGAGGCATACGCCCATCTCGCTGGATTCCATCAGGATTTCCAGGCTTGCGGATTTCTCGATATCTTCGCGGCGCACCTCGGTCCACCGCGACACCGGGACCTCGAAATTGTCGGAAAAGCCGTTCAGATAGATGGAGGAAGGCTTCAGGTTCCGGTGCCGGTAGACGCCAAAGGCCTTTTCCTTCAGCTCATATTTCGGAACGCCGTGGAAGTGATAGATCGCCGCCATCGCGCCCCAGCAGACGTTCATCGTCGAATGGACGTTGGTCTCGGTCCAATTAAAGATCTCCTGCATCTCTGCCCAATAGGTAACGTCCTCGTAGGGCAGAAGCTCGATCGGCGCTCCGGTGATGATGAAGCCGTCGAACTTGCGCTGCTTCACCTCTTCCCAGGTCTGGTAGAAGGCGAGCAGGTGATCTTCGGATGTGTTCTTCGCCTTGTGGCCGCCGATGCGGATGAGCGACAGCTCCACCTGCAGCGGCGAAGCGCCGACGAGACGGGCCATCTGCAGTTCGGTCTTGATCTTGTTGGGCATCAGGTTGAGCAGGCCGATTTGCAACGGTCTTATATCCTGACGGATCGCCATCGTCTCGGTCATCACCCGCACACCTTCCTGAACCAGGGTTTCGAAAGCGGGCAGCGTATCGGGGATCTTGATGGGCATTTGCGGTCAACTCGATCGAAAATAAAAAACCGGCGGCGAAAAAATCGCTACCGGTCCGCACGCGGCCCTTTAGCGACTTTTTTAACGTGGCTGCAAGCCGGCCGGCCAAATCACCACGGAGTGCCTTAATTAGTCCCAGTTGAGCCGCGAATCAACTCCGAATGCATGCAGGAGCGGAGCGCCAAGAATCATCACAGTTTAATGACTGATAAAATCTGTTGATAGACCGGTAACGCCACCATGTTAATAATGACAGTATGGGCGGTGTTGGAAAAGCATGATGGCAGATAAGATCGAGGGGAGGCCGGGCACCAGGAGGCAGGATAAGGTTGGTTACGACTTCAGCCTGACATATCGCCTCGGAGTAATGTTCTCGGCATTCTGGAATTCTGAAGTGCGTGGCAAGGTGCTGTTTCTGGCAACAGTGCTGATCCTCGTCATCCTTCTGACAGCTTATGGCCAGGTCATTCTGAACGAGTGGAACGCCCCCTTCTATGATTCGCTCGAGCGCCGCGATCTCGGCGAATTCTTCCACCAGCTCGAAATCTTTGCGATGATCGCCGGCACGCTGCTGCTGCTCAACGTGCTGCAGGCCTGGCTGAACCAGATGACCGCGCTCTATATGCGCGAGGGCCTGTCGCGCGATCTCGTCAATCAATGGCTGAAGCGCAAGCGGGCGCTGCGGCTCGCCTCGAGCGGCCTGATCGGCGTCAATCCCGACCAGCGCCTGCACGAGGATTCCCGTAACCTCGCCGAAAGCACGACAGGGCTCGTTCTCGGCCTCTTACAGTCAACCATTCTTCTGGTGAGCTTCATCGGCGTGCTCTGGGAGCTGTCGAGCGGCTTCGTCTTCCACATCAGCGGCCACAGCTTCTCCATTCCAGGCTACATGGTCTGGGCAGCGATTTTTTATGCCGCCTCCGCCTCGGTGCTGAGTCAGGTCGTCGGCCGCAAGTTGGTGAAACTCAATGCCGACCGGTTCTCGAAGGAGGCCGAGCTTCGTTTCACGCTGATGCATGCCAATGAGAACATGCCGGCAATCACCGTCGCTCGCGGCGAAGAGAATGAACGCCGGCGCATCAACACCGACATCAGTTCGGTGCTGAGGGTGGTCAAGCGGCTCGCCATGGCCAATACCAATCTCACCTGGGTTTCGGCCGGCTACGGCTGGCTCGTGATCGTTATCCCCATTATCGTTGCCGCACCCGCTTATTTTTCCGGCGGCCTCACCCTCGGGCAGCTGATGATGTCGGTCGGCGCCTTCAACCAGGTTAATACGGCGTTGCGCTGGTATGTCGCCAATTTCGGCCCGATCGCCGAATGGCGTGCCACGCTGATGCGCGTCACCGACTTCCGCCAGGCGCTGCTCGACATGGACGAGGACTTTGGCGTGAAGGGCAGCATCGCCTATGAAAACACCACCCCCGACAAGCTGACGCTGAAGGATGTGGTGATCAATGCCAAAATCGGCGAAGACATCGAGGAATGCGGCGGTTTTCGCCTGCGTGAAGCCGATATCGTGATCAAGGCCGGCGAAAAAATCATGATCAACGGCGATCATAGCGTCAACCGCAAACTGCTGTTCCAGGCCTTGGCCGGGCTCTGGCCGTGCGGCAGCGGCACGATGGGTCTGCCGCCGATCGACGACATGCTGTTCGTTCCGCAGATTGCCTATATTCCGGGCGGCACTCTGCGCGAGGCGCTTGCCTTCCCCGAAAGCCCCGATGCCTACGAGCAGGCTGCCGTCGAGGCGGCCCTTGAAAAGGCCGGCCTGCACTCTCTGATCGCAAGGCTCGATACCCGCGCCCGCTGGGACAAGTTGCTCGACGGCGATGAACAGAAGGCGATCGGCTTCGCGCGCCTGCTGCTGGTGCGCCCGCGCTGGATCATCTTCGACGAAGTGCTCGAGGGCATGGAGCCGGAATGGCAGGAAACGATGTGCAGCGTGCTGACTTCGATACCCGAAGCCGGCATGATCTATATCGGCCGCTCTGAAACCTATCTGGAGGCGCTGCAGCCGCGGGTGCTGCATCTGCAGGCTCTGCCTTCGAGATCCGAAGAGCCGCAGCAGCAGGTCGCCCAGACCACCGGCGCCAGCGCCAGTGCGGGCGCAGCCGTCGTCCCCGCGCCGGCGC
This sequence comes from Rhizobium sp. Nf11,1, assembly GCF_050587665.1. Taxonomy (NCBI): domain Bacteria; kingdom Pseudomonadati; phylum Pseudomonadota; class Alphaproteobacteria; order Hyphomicrobiales; family Rhizobiaceae; genus Rhizobium; species Rhizobium sp. Nf11,1. The sequence goes on from NZ_JBOBHU010000019.1 coordinate 42,719, forward strand.
TTTAAGACCTCCCCATCAGCAGGAGTTTTACCTGCAGCGTGACGCGAGCGGCTGAGTGCGAGAGTCTTAGCCTTCGAGCTCTTCGCGCAGCATTTCGAGCTCCAACCATTCCTCTTCCATCTTGGACAGGCCGGCGCGCAGCTTTTCCATCTCGCTTGCAAGCCGATTGAAGGCGGCGGGGTCACGCGTGAAGAGACCGGGATCGGCCATGACAAGTTCGCGCTTGGCGAGCTCGGCCTCGGCTTTGGCCATCTCCTTCGGCAGATTTTCCAGCGCGAATTTCTGCTTGAACGAAAGCTTGCCCTTCGAGCCTCCGCCGGAAGCTGTTATCTCCTGCGTCTTCGGCTTCTCCGCCGTCTTCTCGGCCTTCCGGCGCTCTTCGAGCGCGCCTTTGCGCTGCGCCAGCATGTCCGTGTAGCCGCCGGCATATTCGATCCATCGGCCGTCGGGCGCATCCGCTACGGCGGGCGCGATCGTCGAGGTCACGGTGCGGTCGAGGAAATCGCGATCGTGGCTGACGAGAATGACGGTGCCGGGAAAGCCGGCGACGATTTCCTGCAGGAGGTCGAGCGTCTCGATGTCGAGATCGTTGGTTGGTTCGTCGAGGATCAGGAGGTTTGCCGGGCGCGCCAGGATGCGTGCCAGCATCAGGCGGGCGCGTTCGCCGCCGGAGAGGCTTTTGATCGGCGTGCGCGCCTGTTCCGGCTGGAACAGGAATTCCTTCATGTAGCCGGTGACATGGCGCTGTTCGCCGTTGACGAGCAGGTTCTCGCCACGCCCGTCCGTCAGGTAGTTTGCAAGCGTATCCTCGGGGTTCAGGTCCTCGCGTTTCTGGTCGAGGGTGGCGATCTCCAGGTTGGTGCCGAGTTTCACTGTGCCGCTATCCGGCGAAAGCTGGCCGGTCAGCATTTTCAGGAGCGTCGTCTTGCCGGCACCGTTCGGTCCGACGAGACCGATGCAATCGCCGCGATGTACGCGGATCGAGAACGGCGTGACGATGGCCCGGTCGCCGAAGCTCTTGGTGATCTTCTCGGCCTCGATCACCAGCTTGCCGGATTCCTGCGCGTCCGAAACCGTCGCCTGCACCGTGCCTTGCGGTCCCTTATGGCCGCGATATTGCGAACGCATCGTCTGCAGCTCGCCGAGGCGGCGCATGTTGCGTTTGCGCCGGGCCGTCACACCGTAGCGCAGCCAGTGTTCTTCGCGCTCGATCGCCTTGCCGAGCTTGTGCTGTTCCAGCTCTTCGGCCTCCAGCACTTGGTCGCGCCATGCCTCGAAATGCGCGAAGCCCCTGTCGAGCCGGCGCGAGGCGCCGCGGTCGAGCCAGACGGTTGCCGTCGAGACTTTTTCGAGGAAACGACGGTCGTGCGAAATCAGCACCAGGGCGCTGCGGGTCTTCTGCAGCTCGCCTTCCAGCCATTCGATTGTGGGAAGGTCGAGATGATTGGTCGGCTCGTCGAGCAGGAGAATATCCGGTTCCGGGGCCAGCACGCGGGCAAGGGCGGCCCGGCGCGCTTCACCGCCGGAAAGGGTGTTCGGATCTTCTTCGCCGGTCAGGCCGAGATGCGACAGAAGATAGGTGACGCGATAGTGGTCGTCGCCCGGTCCCAGCCCGGCCTCGGCATAGGCCTGCACGGTGCGGAAGCCGGCAAAGTCCGGGGCTTGTTCGAGATAGCGCACCGTCGAAGACGGATGGCGGAAGACCTCGCCGGACTGCGCCTCGACCAGGCCGGCGGCAATCTTCAGGAGTGTCGATTTGCCAGAGCCGTTACGCCCAACGAGACAGATCTTGTCGCCGGGCTCGACCTGCAGCGAAGCGCCCGCCAGCAGCGGTGCGCCGCCGAAGCTCAGGAAGATGTCGTCGAGTTTCAGAATGGGAGGGGCCAAAATCAGACTCCGGAAAGATCATAGGGTCGGGCAAGCACGATCGCCCGGCCGCTCTCGAGCGAAAAGCGAACCTTGCCTTCCGCGACATTTGAAATGGTGCGCGATGAGCCGAAAGGCAGATGGAAATCCGTGAGCGGATAGCGCGCATTCTCGATGGAGAGCCCCTTCAGCTCGCTGAACCCGGGGACGGAAAACAGGCAGCCCTTGGGAAGGTCCAGTTCGACCGTGCCGGCGAGCAGCGGAACGGCCTCTTCCTTGCCCGAGGTCAGCAGGACGTCGAAACCCTGTTCAGCAAGGCCGACGGCCGACAGCAGGTGCTGAAGCGCATGGTCGGAGCGTTCGCCGCCGAGCGCGCCGGCGAGGATCAGCCGCCGGGCGCCTCGGGCGACCGCTTCCGATACCGCGATCTCGCCGTCCGTTGCCGCCTTCGCTGCGGGATAGGGTTGCTTTGGCACATCGAGAAAGCCCGCTTCGAGCTCGGGGGGCGTCGAATCGAAATCGCCGACCCAGAGCTCAGGCATGACACCAAGCGCCGCCGCATGCCGCATGCCGCCATCGGCCGCGATGAAACGGCTGCCGCCGATCGCGTGGCGCAGGCGTTCCGTCAGGCTGAGTTCGCCGCCGAGCAGAATGGTGAAGGTGGATTGGCTCATGGGCACTGCCCTTAGCGCAAACGGGGGGGCGAGGGGAAGGGGCACCGACGGATCGGCGCATTCACCTCAACCGGGCGTATCCTTGTCGCGCGAGAGAAAGATCGCCTCGTAGCCGCCAATGAAACGTTCGAACAGCGTCGCGAAGCGCTCTATATCTTCGCGTGGCCAATCGGAGACGATCTCGGAAATGATGGCCATTTTCTGCGCGTGGATCTCGGCAAGCAGCGCCTGGCCGGCCTCGGTGATGACGACGACGATCCGCCGCGCATCGGCCTGGGAGGCTTCGCGGCGCAGCACGTTGCGCCCGACCATCTCGGCCACGACCCGGCTGGCACGCGACGGGTCGATGCGCAGCATCTCCGCGATCAAGCCGACAGTAACCTCGCCGGGCGACTCAGCCCGCCGCACGGCGTCCAGCACGTCGAGATGGGAAAGCTCAAGGCCCGGTGCGGCACTCTGGATCGCCAGCCTGCCGATCAGCCGCCGGCCGGTCATCAGGCGCATGCGTGCCATGCTCTTGCCGATGCGAGGCAGGTTCTCATCGTCTGGCTCGGCCCGACCGTTGGACAGGATCTTCGTCAGCGTCTCATTCATGACGGCACCATAGCAGAGCGGAGGTTAAAATTGAATATGACGGAGTCACTCATGTGCCATTGACAATTACATGCTAATGGCACATAAAATGGATCGAACCCGGAAATATGCCCCATGGACATGCAACCCGCGCCTGCGCCGCTCGTGACGGATCCTCGTCGCCGGCTTATCCTCTTCTTCTTTCTGATGACCGCCATGTTCATGGCGACACTCGATAATCAGATCGTCTCCACGGCGCTGCCGACGATCGTCGGTGAGTTCGGCCATCTCGAGCGTTTCGGCTGGATCGGCTCGGCCTACCTGCTGGCGCTCAGCGCCGTCATGCCGCTCTACGGCAAGCTCGGCGATCTCTTCGGCCGCAAATATGTGATGATGACGGCGATCGCAATCTTCACCACCGGCTCCGCGGTCTGCGGCCTCGCCGTCTCGATGAATACGCTGATCGCCGCCCGTGTGCTGCAGGGGCTCGGCGGTGGCGGCATCATGGTATCGATCTTTGCCGTCAACGCCGATCTGTTCGAGCCGCGCGAGCGTGCGCGCTATCAAAGCTATTCCAGCCTCGTGCTGATGGCTTCGGGTGCGATCGGCCCGGTGCTCGGGGGAACGATGAGCGATCTCTTCGGCTGGCGCTCGATCTTCCTCGTCAACGTGCCGATCGGTTTCATCGTGCTCACCGGCCTTGCCTTCATGCTGCCCTACCGCAAGCCGCATCGGCGCCCCAAGATCGATTATGCCGGCGCGCTCCTGATCGCGCTGACGACGACGAGCATCGTGCTTGCTACAGACAGCAGCCAATTGTTCGGCTCGTTGATCTCACCACAGAGTATCGGCATTGTCGCCTTCGGCGTAGTCTGCGCCGTCACCTGGGTGTTCGTCGAGCGCCGCGCGCCGGAGCCGATCGTTCCCCTGCAGCTCTTCCGCAATTCGACCTTCAGCCTCCTGCTGCTGATATCGGTGATGGGCGGCGCCATCGCTATCGGCATGGTCAACTATCTCGCTCTCTTCCTGCAGACGACGACCGGCCTTTCGCCATCGGCCGCCGGCCTTCTGTTCATTCTTCTGACCGGTGGTCTCGTCTGCGGATCACTGTCGGCCGGGCGCATCATCTCGCTGACCGGCCGCTACAAACCCTTCGCCATCGCGAGCCTCACCTGCAGCGCCATTGCCTTCGCGCTGATGTCGCAGGTCCATGCGGGAACGCCAATCGCCTTCATCGGCGCGATCATGATGCTGCATGGCATCGGCATCGGCCTTGCGCAGCAGGTCCCCGTCATCGGCGTGCAGAATGCCGCCCCCGCCCGCGACGTCGGTGCCGCGACCGGCTCGGTGACGCTCTCGCGCATGGGCGGCGCCTCAATTGCCATTTCGATCTATGGCGCGATCATCGCCTCCGGGCTCGGCAAGGTCGGTGCTCCCATTCCCGGTGTCGCCGATATCGAACAACTGACGCCGAAGATGATGGCAGCCCTTCCCGAAGCGAGCCGCCAGGCGGTCGCAGATGTCTATGCCGCCGCCTTCTCGCCCCTTTTCATGACTTCCTGCGCCATTGCCCTGATCGGCCTTGCTGCCGCAATGATGCTGAAGCCCGTGCAGCTGCCCCGCACCGGGGAAATGAAGCGACCGCAATCGCCGGCGGCGGAAGCGGCGGAATAGCGGGCCGTACGACGGGAATATTCACCAGCGGACGTTCCATTATCGCGTAAATAAATTAAGAGTTGCGATTTTCTTGCGGGGCTGCCGTTTTCCAGCCTGTTACTTCAATCAAGCCGTTCTTTTTCCGTGCCGGCGACAAATCTATGCCTGGTGACGGAACTTTCGCCATAATTTCATCCGAGCGAAGGGAACCTCGATGCCTGAGGCTTGCTAAAATGCAACGGCGCCACAATTAAACAGAGTCTCGCTATGCAACCGATGCGTAAATCAGTTACAGCAACGACGTGTATCGGCTTAGCACGCGGCGCGAGATCAGGGGTGCGCACCCATTGAGTTCCCCTTGCCAAGGCCGGTCCCCATCTGCGGCAAACCGGCAAAACAGCGACATGATGCGGAGAACCAGACTGGACAGCTTGACGACGTGGAAATCGCCCGCGCTTTCCAGTGATGCCATCTCTGCGACGCGGCGCTTCGTCCGTCGCCTGATGCTGCTTTCAGCCGTCGCAATGGCGCTGAACGGGTGTCAGTCGCTGATCGAACAATCCTACCAGCCGAGCATCTCGCCTTCTTCCAATCCCCAGATCGTCGACGAGGTGCAGAAGAACGATCCGCGTGCGGCGATGGGCGCCCGCGAGCATCCGCGTATCGTGGCAAGCTACGGCGGCGAATATAAGGATGCCAGGACCGAGCGCCTCGTCGCCCGCATTGCCGGCGCACTGACGGCAGTGTCGGAAAATCCGAGCCAGTCCTACCGGATTACCATCCTGAACTCGCCTGCGATCAACGCCTTTGCGCTGCCGGGCGGGTATCTCTACGTCACCCGCGGCCTGCTCGCGCTTGCCAACGACGCCTCGGAAGTCGCCGCTGTGCTGTCGCACGAAATGGGCCACGTGACAGCGAACCACGGTATCGAGCGGCAGAAGCGCGAGGAAGCCGAAGTCATCGCCAGCCGCGTCGTCGCCGAGGTCCTCTCGAGCGACATTGCCGGCAAGCAGGCGCTGGCCCGGGGCAAGCTCAGGCTTGCCGCCTTCTCCCGCCAGCAGGAGCTGCAGGCCGATGTCATCGGCGTGCGCATGCTCGGCGAAGCCGGCTACGACCCCTATGCCGCCGCCCGTTTCCTCGATTCCATGGCGGCCTACAGCCGCTTCATGTCGGTCGACCCGGAAGCCGACCAGAGCCTCGACTTCCTCTCGAGCCATCCGAACTCCGCCCAGCGCATCGAGCTTGCCCGCACCCATGCGCGCGCCTTCGGCCAGGAAGGGACTGTCGGCGACAAAGGTCGCGATTATTATCTCGACGGCATTGACGGCCTGCTCTACGGTGACAGCCCGGAAGAGGGCTACGTGCGCGGTCAGACCTTCCTGCATGGCGGCCTCGGGATCCGCTTCGACGTGCCGGCGGACTTCAAGATCGACAACAAGGTCGAAGCCGTGATGGCCACCGGCCCCAACGACATCGCCGTCCGCTTCGATGGCGTCGCCGACAACCAGAACCAGAGCCTCACAAACTATATCTCCAGCGGCTGGGTGACCGGTCTCGACCCATCGACCATACAGCAGATTACCGTCAATGGCATGGAAGCAGCCACTGCGCGCGCAAGTGCCGACCGCTGGGATTTCGATGTCACCGTCATCCGCAACAATGCGCAGATCTTCCGTTTCCTGACCGCCGTGCCGAAGGGCAGCGATGCCCTCGAACCGACGGCCAATGTACTGCGCGCCAGTTTCCGGCGCATGACACCGGCGGAAGCTGCCTCGCTAAGGCCGCTGCGCATTCGCGTCGTCACCGTGCGGCCCGGCGAGAACATCTCGACGCTTGCCGCCCGCATGATGGGCACCGACCGCAAGCTCGATCTCTTCAAGCTCATCAATGCCCTGCCGACGGGTGCGGCCGTTTCCCCCGGCGACCGCGTCAAAATCATCGCCGAATAAAAAAGCCCGGCTGGCGCCGGGCAGTCGGTGCTGCTGGAGGATAAAGACGTTCAAGCGTAGGCCGCCATATGCGGATCGGCGCTGACCAGCGCGCTGCGAAGCTTTTCCATCGCCCGGCTTTCGATCTGGCGCACGCGCTCCTTGGAAATGCCGAGATCGGCGCCGAGTTCTTCGAGCGTGGCGCCGTCTTCCGCTAGGCGCCGGGCGCTGATGATCTTCATCTCGCGTTCGTTGAGATGTTTCAGCGCCGAGGCGAGCCAGACGCGGCGGCGCTCGCCGTCGATCATATTGGAAACCTGCTCGTCCGGCAGCGGATCGTCGCTGACGAGGAAATCCATCTTCTCCGCGCTCTCGGCATCGCCGGAGACGGAAGGCGCCTGCAGTGAGGCGTCGTTGCCGGAAAGCCTGGCATCCATGGTCTGCACATCGGCGAGGCTGACGCCGAGAGCCGCCGCGATTTCCTGATGAATGGATTGCAGTGTCAGTTGCGTATCGCCCCTGGCAAGCTTAGCGCGCAGGCGGCGCAGATTGAAGAATAGCGCCTTCTGGGCCGAACTGGTGCCGCCGCGCACGATCGACCAGTTGCGCAGGATATAATCCTGGATCGACGCCCTGATCCACCAGCTGGCATAGGTCGAAAAACGCACGTCACGTTCCGGTTCGAAACGCGCGGCGGCTTCCAGCAGGCCGACATAGCCCTCTTGCACGAGGTCGCTCATCGGCAGACCGAAATTGCGGAACTTGCCGGCCATGGAGATAACCAGGCGCATATGCGCCATGGCGATTTGGTTGCGCGCACCGCGATCGTCGTGATCTTTCCAGCGAGTGGCGAGATCATGCTCTTCCTGGCGGGCGAGATAGGGGGCGGCCATCGCGATTTTGATCATGCGCCGATCTGCAGACATGTTCTTCATTTCGATCTCCCGAAACAGGCCTTCGCCCTCAAAATGAACAATAAAACTCACCTTCCGGAACATCGCTGTCCGGACTGAATGGGTTCGGTATGCAAAAGGGCCTCACCCTGGACTTCTCAGGGAAAGGCCCTATTTCTTATCATGTGCCGCTAAGACGGCTGGGTCGGACCTGTTTCTTCACGTTGCCGAACGGGCAATATTGAAAAGGCATGAGCCGCTCCTCACCGAATACTGACGGAATAGCAGTTCGCCCGACGAGCCAGCGCCCGACGAGCAGTCCGCAATTACGTGTGGTAAACGCGTCAGTCGGGAAAAAGTTCCAATAAAAAACCCGGCGCGAAGGCCGGGTTTTTTCATGGGAGAGACAGGCTTGCCTTAGGCGGCTTCGTCCTGCGAATCGTCTTCTTCGATCGCCTTGCCGCGCTTCGGACCCTTGTTAAGGTTGGTCTCGACGAGGCGGACGGCTTCGGTTTCCGACATCTTGTTGACGGCGGCAATTTCGCGCGCCATGCGATCGAGCGCTGCTTCGTAGAGCTGGCGCTCGGAATAGGACTGTTCAGGCTGGTTCTCTGCACGATAGAGATCACGCACGACTTCAGCAATGGAAATCAGATCGCCGGAATTGATCTTGGCATCATATTCCTGGGCGCGGCGAGACCACATGGTGCGCTTGACGCGCGCCTTGCCCTGCACAACCTTCAACGCACGATCGACGAAGTCAGTTTCCGAAAGCTTGCGCATTCCGATGCTCATCGCCTTGGCGACCGGAACCTTCAGGCGCATCTTGTCCTTCTCGAAATCGATAACGAAAAGTTCGAGCTTCATGCCGGCAACTTCTTGCTCTTCGATAGCGGTGATGGTACCGACGCCATGAGCGGGGTAGACGATCGATTCACCGGTCTTGAAGCCGTGACGTGCTGTAGAAGGCTTTTTCTGCTGAGTCGTCATTCTATTCAAAAACTCCCTGTTACGCTTCCGGCGGCGGCCGGAGCCGGGTCAGTCAGGCCCGGATGAGACGGGTGGATCCGTCGGGTGACTTCACTCTGGTCCCATCAGGCAAAAGCAAATGTGTCTTGCGCGCCATCTTGGGATGCGACGCTCAAGGCGTTGATATGTCACGGAAACCGTGGGACGGATTGGTTTTGCTTTCGTGATGGTTTTGGGCATGCGTCATGCCACAAATGGAACAGTGCAGGGAACCTATCACAAAAATATGAGGAAATCAATAATTTGCTTCGCCTGAGTCATGCGAGCAACACAGATCACCCATATGCCAGACGCAGGATTTAAAACGTTTCACCGCATGGCCGCTCAAATGCAGCGGCCGAATCGCGCAGGGTCTTAGTCGCCGGAACCGGGTTTTTCGGAGAAGTATTTCTCGAATTTTCCCGTCTGGCCGTCCATTTCCTTGGCCTCCGGCAACGGGTCCTTCTTGACCGTGATATTCGGCCAGATGCTGGCATACTCAGTATTGATCTTCAGCCACTTGTCGAGGCCCGGCTCGGTATCCGGCTTGATCGCCTCGGCGGGACATTCCGGTTCGCAGACGCCGCAATCGATGCATTCGTCGGGGTGGATGACGAGAAAATTCTCGCCTTCATAAAAGCAGTCGACAGGGCAGACTTCCACGCAATCGGTGTATTTGCACTTGATGCAATTGTCGGTCACGACATAGGTCATGAAGAACTCCAGGATTTCATGCGGATGGGACCGGGCAACCTGGAACGTCGCGCCTATCCCCGTGCCGGGCGAAAAGCGTGGACAGGCTTGGCAGGCAAGCACGCTTCCGGCAGGTTTTCAGTGACCTATCGGCTTTAGCGGCGGATTTCAAGGATAAACGATCTGCAAAAGCCGCCACCACAGACAGAGTTTTCTAATCCTCGTCCGACATCAACCTGTCGATTGCACGTCTTTCCTTTTTGGTCGGACGGCCGGTACCGGTCGCACGGGTCGCTTGCTCAAACGGCGTGAGACGTTTTGTCTCATCCGGCGGCAGGGACTGGTCATCATAGAGCAGGCGAGCCTCTTCATAGGGACCCCGCCGTTCCCCGGCGAGACGCACGATGAGAATGACGTCGCGCCGCTCCAGCGTCAGTTCGACGCGGTCGCCCGGCTTGACCGTGTGGTTCGGGTGACTGCAGCGCTCGCCATTGATGCGCACATGCCCTGACTGGACGTGGCTCTGGGCCAGCGAGCGCGACTTCACCACGCGCGTGAAGAACAGCCACTTGTCGATGCGCTGGCGCGAACCGCTTGCCGGCTGTGTCTCCCCGCCCATGACTACTTCTTCATCTGTTCCTTGAGGGCTGCGAGCTTGGCGAAGGGCGAATCCGGATCGATCGGCTTCTCCTTGCGCGGCGGCTTGGCCTCGAAGCGCAGCGGCTGGGCGCCGCGATTGTTGTTCCGGTCGTTACGGTCATTGCGATCGTTACGCTCGCCGCGGTCCTTCCGATCGCCACGGTCCTGACGATCACCGCGCGGCTGGTCCTTGCGCTCGCCCCTTGCCTGCTGCGGCCTGCCGCCGTCGCGGCCGCCACCGTCCTTGCCGCGGCCGTAACGGTTGTCGCGCCCGTCGCCGCTGCGATTGCCCTCGCCGCCTTCACCGCCGTTCGGACGACGATTGCGCTCGCCGCGCTCCTGGTTCTGGCCGCCCCTGCGTTCGCCATGGCCGCCGCGTGCCTGGCGGTGATTGTCATTGCGACCGCCGAGACGCCACAAAAGAACCGGCTTTGGTTCCGCCGGCTCGCCAGCTTCCCCGGAAGCGGCAGTCTCTGCCGACGCGGCTGTCTCGGTCACTTCGGCCGCAGCGTCGTTGTCGGTCGCTTCTGGCGCGGGGATCTCGGCTGCCGTCGAAGCCGCCTCGGCTGCTGGTGGCTCGGAAGCAGCCTCTTCCGTCGCCGCGTCGGCATCGTCGTGATCGGCTTTTTCTACCGCTTCTTCCCCGGACATTTCCGCGGAGGCGGCAGGGGCTGAAGCTGCGTCCTGCGCCGCAAGATGGGCCGACGCCTCTTCCGCCTTCACGGCATCGGCGCGATAGCCGAGGCCCTTGAGGATCTCTTCCATGTCCTCGAGCGTTGCCCCGAGAATCGACAGCATCGCCGTCGTCGTCGTGAAACGGCGACCGTCATAGGCGCCTTCCGGACGATTGTTCTGACCGGGCTTCCATTGCAGCAGCGGACGGATGATATCGGCAAGCCGCTCCAGAATGTCGATGCGCACGGCGCGCTTGCCGAGGAAACGGAAACCGGCGAGCTTGTAGAACATCCGCTCGAAACTCGGATCGGTGACGACCGAGGTGCGGCCGGCGGCAAGCACGGGGATGAGATCGCCGTAGCCCGGCTTGTCCAAACCGTCGTTCTTCAACGCCCAGAGCAGCGTGATCAGTTCGGCAGGCGCCGGCTTTAGCAGGGCCGGAACGAAGATATGATAGGCCCCGAAACGCACGCCGTAGCGGCGCATAGAGGCGCGAGCCTCCTGATCCAGCGACTTCACTTCTTCGGTGACGTCGCGGCGGAAGAGCACGCCCAGATTTTCGACCAGCTGGAAGGCAAGTCCCTTGGCAAGACCCTGCAGGTCTTCGGCGCGCGACAGATCGTCCAGCGGCTTCAATACCGTGCTGATGTGATGGTTGACGAAGCGCTCGATTCGGGCGGCGACGTGATCGCGGGCATTGCCCGTCAACTGCTCGTCGGCGAGCAGGATCACGCGCGGCCGCATGATGTGATCGCTGCCGGAAAGCCGCGCCACCGGATCGCCGAGCCAACGGATCAATCCATCCGAACCGATCGCCAGATCGCTATTGCCCGCGGCATGCAGCCGGGCCGCACGGGCCTCGAACTCGAGCGCGAGCGCCTTCTGCGACGCAGCCTGAACCGCCTTGGCATCCGGTCCATCCGCTCCCGCCACCGGGGTGAAACGGAATCCGCTCAACTGCCCTACATGATGTCCTTCAACGAAGACATCGCCATTCACACTGATTTCAGCTTCCAGCATCGCATTCTCTCTCAGGCGCTTCATGAGCACAGATGTCCTGCGATCAACAAAGCGTTTCGTCAACCTTTCATGTAACGCATCGGACAATCGATCTTCGATTTCCCGCGTCTTTTCCTGCCAATGTGTCGGATCGGCAAGCCAGCCGGGCCGATTCGAAACGTAGGTCCAGGTCCTTATCTGCGCGATTCGCGCCGAAAGCGTGTCAATTTCCCCATCAGTTCGATCCGAGCGATGAACCTGCTCCGCGAGAAACTGCTCGTTCACCGTGCCATAGCGCACGAGATCGGAAAAGAGGGTCGAAATAAGATCGGCATGTTGGGCCGGAGTGATACGCCGGTAGTCGGGCAGCGCGCAAGCCTCCCAGAGTTTTTCGACGCGGGCCGGCCTGTCGGCGAGGTCCATTACCTCAGGATAGCGCGAAAGCTGCTCGAGCGCCTGCTGGTCGACCGCCGGCAGCGCCCGCGTCAGCCCGGGCACGCGCGGCCCGGCCTCCAGGCTGGCGCGGAGCGACTGAATCGAGGAGAAGTCCATCTCCGTCGTGCGCCACTGCAGAACCTTGACGTTGTCGAATTCATGTCCCTCGATGCGCTGCACCAGTTCCTCGTCGAAGGGGGAGACCTGACCGGTGACGCCGAAGGTGCCGTCCCGCACGTGCCGCCCGGCGCGGCCGGCGATCTGGCCGAGTTCGGCCGGATTGAGGTTGCGGAACTGATAGCCGTCGAATTTCCGATCCTGGGCGAAGGCGACGTGATCGACGTCGAGGTTGAGGCCCATGCCGATCGCATCGGTCGCCACCAGATATTCGACGTCGCCCGCCTGATAGAGCGCGACCTGCGCATTGCGGGTGCGCGGGCTCAGCGCCCCCAGCACGACCGCCGCGCCGCCGCGCTGCCGGCGGATGAGCTCGGCGATGGCATAAACCTCGTCGGCCGAAAAGGCGACGATGGCGGAACGCTGCGGCAGCCGGGTGATCTTCTTCTGCCCGGCGTAAAGGAGATGCGAAAGCCGCGGCCGCTCGACGATGGTGATACCCGGCAGAATATGCTGTAGGATCGGCCGCATCGTCCCTGCACCCAGCAACAGCGTTTCATCGCGGCCGCGAAGATGCAGGATGCGGTCGGTAAAGATATGGCCACGCTCGAGATCGCCGGCGAGCTGCACCTCGTCGATCGCGACAAAGGCGGCTTTGGTCTCCCGCGGCATCGCCTCGACAGTGCAGACGGAAAAACGGGCATTGGGCGGTGAAATCTTTTCTTCGCCGGTGACCAGCGCCACGTTCTGTAAGCCGACCTTCTCCACCACCCGCGTATAGACCTCGCGGGCCAGGAGCCTGAGCGGCAGGCCGATCACGCCGGTCCCGTGTGCGACCATGCGCTCGATGGCATAATGGGTCTTGCCGGTATTGGTTGGTCCAAGCACCGCGGTCACACCGCGCCCGCTCAGAATCATCGGCTGCGAAGTCAGAGTCATCGTCCATGCAAGTGAGGCAGGCGCGCCCCGGGAAAAGTTTTGCCATCTCGATGGAGGCACAGAACACATGGACAGCTACCGCCGCAAACGCAAGGGCAGATTTCAAAATGCGTCGGGGGTTGCGACCTTTGCGAGTCGTCTCGAGGGTGCGTATTTCCAATTCGGAACAGCGGGAGAACGAATCAGAGACGAATCGCTGACTTCTGCTGATTCAGCTTTTGTTCACGGCTAAGTATTGATTTTGAATCACTTTTTCCTACCAAATGCTGAATCGCGGGACTCTCTCCTGTTTGTATTTTGTGACCCTGCCCGAGGTCTGGCGTGCGCTTTTTGCCAAGTGAAAATCCGCCGAAATTAACATCCCGATCAAATCCGGAACGAATCAGCGACGAATCGCCGACTGCTCGGCTTTCCCCTTTCGTTCACGGTCATATCTGGTGGCGTCGTCATATTCTGCCGCTAGATGCGGGCAGGCGGCGAGGTCTTGTCACGTCGGTGTTAATCTTCCGGCGAGCAAATTCACACAGCGTTAAGCCGGACCCGCTTGCCCATTGGGGCCGATCAAAAACGGAACGAATCACCGACGAATCGGAGACATCGAGACCTTCCTGCTTTGTTCACCGCAAGATATTGTATTTAAATGCTTTTTTAACCATACGGGCGTTTTATGAGGGGTGACGGATCACAAACCATGAATCGCCTTGCATGCTAATTCGCGCGCCCAACCGGGAACAAAAATCGCCAATGCGTGTTTCTTGTCCATCCAGATTGCGGATGAAATGAAGGAAAAACACCATGCTTGGCACGATACTTCTCGTTATCCTCATTCTGCTCTTGATCGGAGCTCTGCCAAACTGGGGTTATAGCCGTGGCTGGGGCTATGGACCTTCCGGCGGTTTGGGGCTAGTTCTCGTCATTATCATTATCCTTGTACTAATGGGCCGCATCTAAAGCCCGACAACCTGGGGAGTTACGACATGATGAAGAAGATTGTTCTTATCGGCGCGCTCGTGGGCGCTCTCGCATCCTGCACGGCGACCGAGCAGGGCACGGCGATCGGCGCCGGCACCGGTGCGGTCATCGGTGGTGCCGTCACCAACAGCTGGGGTGGTGCCGCAGTCGGCGCCGTTGCCGGCGGCCTGACCGGCGCTCTCATCGGCCAGTCGGTCGAACGCCGCGGCTACTGCATCTATCGCGACCGCTATGGCCGCCGCTACGAGGCTCGTTGCCGCTACTGACCGACAAGTCATATCGGACTCCCAACGGGCGCTTCGGCGCCCGTTTTCTTTGCCGCCACGTTCGTCAATGTGACGTTGACGATCGGTCGTGAAAGTCAAATCTACCGGCGCTCACTAGCTTGGCGCATATTTCCTTCGTGAGCGCAGGGCAGGCACCATGGCCCGAGGCCCTGAAAGGAATATTTGCATGGACCAGATTGTCCTGAATTCCACCGTCGCCATTCTCCTCGCCGCGGCTTTTCTGACATCCGCGGTCTCAGCTCTTCGGAGAGGAGATCGCTCGCGGCAACGAATGCCTGTCAAGATTCGGGTTCAGCGAGACCGGAACACCGGCAACCGCTTCTGACCTCCCGAAAAAAGCAAAGGCGCGTCCTGCAACGCGCCTTTGCTTATCAACAAACGTTCGTCCTGTCTTAAACGAAGAACTGCCCGCCATTGGCTGTGAGCGTCGAACCGGTGATGAAGCCGGCATCGTCGGAGACGAGGAAGGTGACGCAACGCGCGATTTCTTCGGGCTCGCCGAGGCGGCCGACGGGAATCTGCGGAATGATGCGTTCATTCAGCACTTTCTCCGGCACGGCAAGCACCATTTCCGTTCCGATATAACCGGGGCAGATGGCATTGACGGTGATGTTTTTCGCCGCCCCTTCCTGGGCAAGCGCCTTGGTAAAGCCGAGATCGCCCGCCTTGGCCGCCGAATAGTTTGCCTGGCCCATCTGGCCCTTCTGGCCGTTGATCGACGAGATATTGACGATGCGGCCGAAGCTGCGGTCGCGCATGCCGCTCCAGACCTGATGCGTCATGTTGAACAGGCCGGTCAGGTTGGTGTTGATCACCTCGTGCCACTGCTGCGGCGTCATCTTGTGGAACATTGCGTCGCGGGTGATGCCGGCATTGTTGACGAGGATTTCGACCGGTCCGATCTCTCGTTCGACCTTGGTGATCCCTTCACCGCAGGCAGCGTAGTCCGAAACATCCCATTTGAATACCGCAACGCCGGTGACGTCGTGGAAGGCATGAGCCTTCTCGTCATTACCGGCATAAGTGGCCGCAACCCTGTAGCCGGCATTTTTCAGCGCCATGGATATCGCTGCGCCGATGCCGCGTGTACCTCCGGTGACCAGAGCCACTCTGCTCATGTTCCGCTCCCCCTCTGTGTTTTCGCCCGCTCGCGGCGGCATTTCAATCAATGACGGATCGTATGCTGTTTAAAGTGCTTCAAAGCACATGGCGACGCCCATGCCGCCGCCGATGCAAAGCGTGGCGAGGCCCTTCTTCGCGCCGCGGCGCTTCATCTCGAACAGCAGGGTGTTGAGAATGCGCGCGCCGGAGGCGCCGATCGGATGGCCGATCGCAATCGCGCCGCCATTGACGTTGACGATCGACGGATCCCAGCCGAGATCCTTGCTGACGGCGCAAGCCTGAGCCGCGAAGGCCTCGTTGGCCTCGACGAGATCGAGATCGTTCACAGACCAGCCGGCTTTTTCCAGCGCCTTGCGCGACGCCGGGATCGGGCCGGTGCCCATGATCGACGGATCGACGCCCGCCGTTGCCCAAGAAACGATGCGGGCAAGCGGCTGAATGCCGCGCCGGGCCGCTTCTGCCTCGCTCATCAGCACGGCGGCGGCAGCGCCGTCGTTGAGGCCGGAGGCATTGGCGGCGGTGACCGTGCCATCCTTGTCGAAGGCCGGGCGCAGCTTGCCCATCGCCTCGATCGTCGCGCCGTGGCGGATATATTCGTCGGAATCGACGGTCACGTCGCCCTTACGCGTCTGGACGAGGTAGGGGATGATCTCATCGGCAAAACGGCCAGCCTTCTGCGCGGCTTCAGCCTTGTTCTGCGAGGCGACGGCGAACTGATCCTGCTCGTCGCGCGACAGCTGCCACTGCCGCGCAATATTCTCGGCGGTTATGCCCATATGGTAGCCGTGGAAGGCATCGGTCAGGCCGTCCTTGATCATCGTGTCGACCATCTTCATGTCGCCCATCTTCACACCGCCGCGCAAATGCGCGGCATGCGGCGCCATCGACATGGATTCCTGGCCGCCGGCAACGATGATCCTCGCATCGCCGGTGGCAATCTGCTGCATGCCCAGCGCGACTGCGCGCAGGCCTGAGCCGCAGAGCTGGTTGACGCCCCAGGCCGTCGTTTCCTTCGGAAGGCCGGCCTTGATCGCTGCCTGACGGGCCGGGTTCTGGCCTTCGCCCGCGGCCAGCACTTGGCCGAGGATCACCTCATCCACCTCGCCGGCGTCGACGCCGGCACGCGCGAGCGCGCCCTTGATGACGGCCGCGCCGAGTTCATGCGCGGGGACCGTTGCAAAAGCGCCGTTGAACGAGCCGACGGCTGTCCGACCTGCGCTGGCGATGACGACGGATGAATTGCTCATGGGGAGGCTCCTCGTTTTTCGTCCCACTTACATAAGGGGAAACTGGCAAAGCTTTGAGCACAAGTCAAACGCGAAGACTGACCGCCGCGATTTTTCGGCGGCCGCCGTCAAAGCCGATTCGTTTGATCTGTTAAAGGTTTGCCGCAACGCACAAAGAGATTGTCACCGGCCTTCTTTTGCGTTTACAGTCTGTAGTGGAGGAACATCCAAAAATCAGACGGGGGTTCAGGAGGCTGATATGGCGAAGAACGAGGGTCAGATAGTCATCAAGAAATACGCCAATCGTCGCCTATACAATACAGGCACCAGCACCTACGTGACGCTGGAAGATCTGGCGGAGATGGTGAAGAAGGGCGAAGACTTTACCGTCCAGGACGCAAAAAGCGGGGACGACATCACCCATTCGGTGCTGACCCAGATCATCTTCGAGCAAGAATCGAAGACCGGCAACACACTGCTTCCGATCTCCTTCCTGCGCCAGCTGATCACCTATTACGGTGACCAGATGCAGATGGTCGTGCCGAGCTTCCTCGAACATTCGATGCGCGCCTTCAGCGAGCAGCAGTCTCAGATGCGCGAACAGGTAAACCGTGCCTTCGGCGAAACGCCGCTCGGCAAGAACCTGCAATTGCCGATGCAGATGATCGAGGACCAGGTTCGCCGCAATACCGAGCTGTTTCAGCAGGCAATGCAGATGTTCTCGCCTTTCATGACACCGCCGGCGGCCAAGGAGAGCCGCAAGGCCGAGGCCAAGGATATCGACGAGCTGAAGGAGCAGCTCCGAGCTCTCCAGAATAAACTCGACAACCTATAGGCCGATTGAGACATCCCGCCCGGCGCTTCGGATCGAAACGGCAAAACCGCCGATCACATCAATCAGAGCGATCGTCATCAAAATGAAGAACACCTGCGTCGCAGCGTCCTGGACGAGCAGAAACTCGACCAGGAAGGCGATGAAGACCAGCATCGACAATATGTGATTGAGCAGGTTGCCGGGCCCGGTTCGCGTTGCTTTCAGGATTTCGAAGAACAACACGACGAGGGCGACGACGATGAAGAGATCGCCGAGCGCCATGCTCCAGATCGCGCCCGAGAGCATCGACAGCACGATGATGTCATGCTGCAAGGCGGCGATGCCGCCGCCGCCCATCAGGCCGAGCATCGCCAGATTGTAAAGAATAAACGGAATAATCATCAGCGGCATTGCGGCTACCATCGGCAATCTCCTTGCGCAGCAAGAATACTGCCGCAAACCGCTGTCCTACTGCAAGTCGTTGCAAATATTATCTTGCCGAAATGCAAAAGGCCGGCATGAAGCCGGCCTCGAAGCTTGCGATCGGACGAGCCGGTCGGAAATTACGCGCCTTCCTTCGGCGTCAGAACCTGACGGCCGCGATACATGCCGGTCTTCAGGTCGATATGATGCGGGCGGCGCAGTTCGCCGGAATTCTTGTCTTCGACGTAGGTCGGAGCTTTCAGCGCATCAGCCGAACGGCGCATGCCGCGCTTGGACGGGCTCGTTTTTCTCTTCGGTACAGCCATTTTTCTTACTCCACTTGCGGGCAAAACATTCCTACGGCCAGACTGGCGGCCGAAACGGACATGTCGCGATTTCGGAAATTTGCGCGCTTATACATGCATGGGGCGGCCTTGACCAGTCCCCATGCATAATTTTTGCGAGGCCGATGATTCGGGCCTCAGACCTCGTCTTCCGCCACGATCCAGGGCTCAGCTCGGGCCGCCTCTTCCCATTTGCGCCAGGCTGCATGCGCTTTCATCGTCTCCATATAAGCGAGGGTATCCTCCCGACTGACCAGTTCATAGATGTCGAACCGGTTGACCACAGGCGCAAACATCGCATCCGCGCCGCTGAACGCACCAAAGAGAAACGGCCCGCCGGATTTCTGCAGAAGGTCTCGCCAGATCGTCTCGATACGGCTGGCATCGGCGTCGACGCCGTCAGGCAATGCGATCGTCCCCTTCGGCCGGCGAATATTCATCGGGCAGGCATTGCGCAGGGCTCGGAAGCCGGACAGCATTTCCATCGAAACAGAACGGGCGAGCGCCCGTTCGACACGGGCGCGCGGCCAAAGGCCGGCGTCCGGATAAAGCTCGGCCGCATATTCGATGATCGCCAGCGATTCCCAGATCTTCAACGCGCCGTGCTGCAGGACCGGCACCCGGCCACTCGGCGATATCGCCTTGATCTTGGGATTGCGGCCCGCATCATCGAAAGGGATCAGGATTTCTTCGAAATCGACGCCGGCGCTCGTCAGCGCCATCCACGGCCGGAACGACCAGGAAGAATAATTCTTGTTGGCGATGTAGAGCGTCGGTCTGTCCATAGGCCTCTCCCGTTCAGGCATCGAAATCGAAGATCAGCAGTTCGTGGAAATGGTTCATGTCCTCGTACACGCAGAATGCCGGTGGCGTCAGCTCGAAAACGGGCACTTTGCGGCTGACGTCCTCGACCACGTCGTCGAGCATCGCCTGCCAGCGCGGCAGGGCTTCGTCCTCCAGCCAGTCGATAGGATAGGCGAAAGTGACGTGGAACTTGTAGTCCGCATGGTTCGGCTGCCGATAGCCAAGAAGATCGGCAATGGCGTCGCGCCAGGCGCGCATGATCCTGCGGTCCTTCTCCGTCGCCCCATCGACAAGCAGACCCGAGGGACGAGCACCGATGACCGCGACATTGAAGGGCTCGGCCATCGAAAAACTATCGAGACGCGCGGCCAGCAGCGCGGTCATGTCGTCGATCGGCGTGTCGAGAGGGAGGTCTGCAGGCCAGCAGTCCTGCCGGCGCCTGGTCTCAATGACGCCTTCGAAAAGCGTCATGTGAAGGCTCGAGATCGGCGTGAAGAGAAATTGCGACGCCTCGGGCATCGCCAGATATTTTTCACGCGCCTCGATCAGTGCCGTGAGCGTCGTTGAACCTTTCTCGGGATGACAGACGATGGTGTTGCCGGCTTCGGGCAGGAAACCGCCGATCCTGCGATAGCGGCTGCCGAGATGGGCAGGCGGGTTTTGATTGTGCGTCTTCGAGTAAAGGAGAAGTTCGGGAGAAAAGGTCGGGGCGGTCATGGGCGATTCGAGGGCTCTGATTGAACTGCATTCGCCCATATGGCAGAACCAAGAATGGCAGATGACGCCCACCGCTTCTAATGACAAGTTGTGATCTTATTCATAGATGCACTTGATGTAATCGCCTGAGCCCTGCGCACGCCTCTCGATGACGCCGGCAAGCCGGCGAAGGCCTCGTCCGGGCTTCCCGGCATTGCGGTCGATCGGGTTGGGCAGCGAAACGGCGAGCAGCGATGCCTGGCGTCGCGTCAGCTTCGAGGCCGGCACCTTGAAATGATGCTGGGCGGCGGCCTCGATGCCGTAAATGCCGGGGCCCCATTCGGCGATATTGAGATAGATTTCCATCAGCCGCCGTTTCGACAGGACGAAATCCGTGGTGACGGCGAGGGGAAGCTCCATCGCCTTGCGCACGAAGGAGCGGCTGTTCCAGAGGAAGAGGTTCTTGGCCGTCTGCATCGGGATTGTGCTGCCGCCGCGTGTCGCCTGACCTTTCAGCGTGTCCTCGACCAGCATCCGCATCTCTGCCCAGTCGACGCCGCCGTGGAAGCAATATTGACCGTCTTCCGACATCATCACCGATTGCACCAGGACCGGAGAGATCTCATCCAGCGACACCCATCTGCGGTCATAGCCGCGCAGCAGCACCAGATCGCGCAGCATCAGCGTCGAGACGGGATGGATGAAGGGCAGCAGGTAGAGGAAGATCAGTGCGTAAGGAAGGATCAGCACGGCCAGAACGGCAAGACCGACGCGTCTCAGCACAGGCCGATCTTCGAACAATCGCCGACGGGCCGGCATGTCGGCGATATCCTCTCTCTCCGTCGCTATGTCCAATGTCCCCAGCCCATTTCTCTCCCTTTCGTTCTCATAACGCCTGTGAGCCGCTTATGCCAGAGGACAAGGGAAATCTTGCGGCAGTCATCGACAATTCCGTTGCAAGCCCCGATGCCCCATGCCAAACAGCGCCCATGGACGCGAACCGGAACACTTTCGAGACGAGGCTTAGCAACAACGCCCGCGAAATCGAGGCGCTGCTCGATACATTGCTTTCGCCGAGCCCTCTTTCCGATGAAATCGTCAGGCCTGACACCCTGCGCAGCGCCATGCATTATGCCGTGCTGAATGGGGGCAAGCGATTGCGCCCATTCCTTGTGGCCGAAAGTACGGCCCTTCTCGGCGGCGATGTACAGGCGGCCCTTCGGGTCGGCGCCGCACTCGAATGCGTGCACTGCTATTCTCTCGTGCATGACGACCTGCCGGCCATGGACGATGACGACCTGCGCCGCGGCAAACCGACAGTGCACATCAAGTTCGATGAAGCCACCGCAATCCTCGCCGGCGACAGCCTGCTGACCTATGCTTTCGACATCGTTGCCGCGCCGGAAACCGCCCTTCCCGATACGAGCAAAGCGGCGTTGGTGCTGGCGCTCGCCCGCGCAGCAGGTCTCGGCGGCATGGCCGGCGGCCAGGCCCTCGATCTGGCGGCGGAAAAGCAGGCGCCCGACGAAGCCGGCATCATCCGTCTTCAGGCGATGAAAACAGGCGCGCTGATCCGCTTCGCCTGCGAGGCGGGCGCCATTATCGCGGCAAGCCCGCCCGAAGATCGCCGCCGCCTGCGTGCCTTTGGCGAAAAGATCGGCCTCGCCTTCCAACTCGCCGACGACATCCTCGACCTGACCTCGGATGCTGAGACCATGGGCAAGGCGACCGGCAAGGATGCGGCCCGCGGCAAGGGAACGCTGGTGGCGCTTCACGGCGTGGAATGGGCCGAGACCGAGCTCCGCCGGCATGTGCGCGAGGCCGAGGATCTGCTCGCCCCCTACGGGGGGCGCGCCTCCACCCTCACCGCCGCTGCGCATTTCATCGCCGACCGCAAGAGCTGAGGCGAAGGTCAGGCCGCCAATATCTCTTTGAGGGCGGAAACCAGGCGGGCGCATTCCTCGTCGGTGCCGATGCTGATGCGCAGGAATTCCGAAATGCGCGGCTCGGCGAAACGCCGGACGAGCACGCCACGCTCCCGCAGCTCAGTCAGAAGTGCAGCGCCCGGCCGGCCTGCGTGCCTCGCAAATATGAAATTCGCCTGCGACGGCAGCACCTCGAAATCCAGCGCCTCAAGCTCCCGGACGAGGTTTTCCCGGCTGGCGATGATTTTCCGCCGGCATGTCTCGAACCAAGCCTCGTCTCTGATCGCCGCCGTCGCCCCGACCTGTGCCAGGCGATCGAGCGGATGGGAATTGAAGCTGTCCTTGACGCGCACCAGCGCCTCGATCAGGTCCCGGTGCCCCAGTGCGAAGCCAACGCGCAGACCTGCGAACGAACGAGATTTCGACAAGGTCTGGATGACCAAAAGGTTCGGATAGCGAGAAATGAGCGGCACTGCGCTTTCGCCGCCGAAATCGACATAGGCCTCGTCGATCACGACTAACGCATCCGGATGAGCAGCAAGAAGCGTCTCGATCCCGGTCCGCGGCAAGCCTATACCCGTCGGAGCATTCGGATTGGGGATGATGATGGCGCCGCAAGGTCTGGCGTAATCCGACAGCCGGATCCGGAACTGATCGTCGAGCGGTATCTCGATAGTCTCGATGCCATATAGCAGGCTATAGGTCGGATAGAAGCTGTAAGTCACATCTGGATAGAGAAGCGGCAGATCGTGGTTCAGCAGCGCCTGGAACGTATGGGCGAGAACCTCGTCGGAGCCGTTGCCGACGAACACTTGTTCGCTCGTCAGCCCGAAACGGGCAGCGATCGCCTCGCGCAACTCGGTGGCGGCGGGATCGGGGTAGAGCCGCAGATGGTCGTCCGTCGCTTGCCTGATCGCCTCGATCGCCTTTGGGGACGGTCCGTAGGGATTCTCATTGGTGTTGAGCTTGACCAGGCCGGGAATACGAGGCTGCTCCCCCGCGACATAGGGCCGAAGCTTGCTGACAATATCAGACCAATACCGGCTCATTCTAACGCGCGGGCCTTCATTCCGCAGCCGTCCGCTGGCCGAAGCGCTTCTCGATATAGTCGACGACAAGCGCCTCGAAGTCGGAGGCGATATTGGGGCCGCGCAGTGTCAGCGCCTTCTTGCCGTCGATAAAAACGGGAGCGGCCGGAGTCTCGCCGGTACCGGGAAGCGAGATGCCGATATCGGCATGTTTGCTTTCGCCCGGTCCGTTGACAATGCAGCCCATGACGGCGACGTTCAGCGCCTCGACGCCGGGATATTTCTCGCGCCAGACCGGCATGTTCTTGCGGATGTCGTTCTGGATGTTCTGCGCCAGCTCCTGGAACACCGTCGAGGTCGTGCGCCCGCAGCCGGGACAGGCGGCCACGACGGGCACGAACTGCCGGAAGCCCATGACCTGCAGGATTTCCTGCGCCACCTGGACCTCGCGGGTGCGATCGCCGTTCGGCTCGGGCGTCAGCGACACGCGGATCGTATCGCCGATGCCGTGCTGCAGCACGAAGCCCATCGCCGCCGACGAGGCGACGATTCCCTTGCTGCCCATGCCGGCCTCGGTGAGGCCGAGATGCAGCGCGTGATCGGAACGTTCGGCGAGCATGGAATTGACGGCGATCAGGTCCTGCACCTGGCTGACCTTGGCCGACAGGATGATGCGGTTGCGCGGCAGGCCGATTTCCTCGGCAAGGGCGGCCGAAAGCAGTGCCGACTGCACGATCGCCTCGCGCGTCACCTGCCGGGCCGACAGCGGCGAGCCGGCCTCGGCGTTCTGGTCCATCAGCGCCGTCAACAGGTCCTGATCGAGCGAGCCCCAGTTGACGCCGATGCGTACCGGCTTGTCAAAGCGGATCGCCATCTCGATGATCTCGGCGAACTGCTTGTCCTTCTTGTCCTTGAAGCCGACATTGCCGGGATTGATGCGATATTTCGCCAACGCCTCGGCGCAGGCAGGATGATCGGCAAGCAGCTTGTGGCCGATATAATGGAAGTCGCCGATCAGCGGCACGTCCATGCCGAGCCGCAGCAGCCGCTCGCGGATTTTCGGCACGGCGGCGGCACTCTCGTCGCGGTCGACGGTGATACGCACCAGTTCCGAACCCGCCCGGTGCAGGGCTGCGACTTGCGCAACGGTCGAATCGATATCGGCGGTATCCGTATTCGTCATCGATTGCACGACAATCGGCGCACCACCGCCGACAATGACGCCGCCGACATTGACGGCGACGGAAGCGCGGCGCGGTTTCGGATCAAAATCGGCGGCTGACAACATGCAGAGTTCTTGCACCCCTAGAAACAGTGCCTTTCAGGTGGATCAAGCCCGGTTCCTTGTCAACCGCCGACTATATCACTTTTGTTTGGAGGCGCTCAGTGGCCGCCTCCGGAGACCCCATCGGCATAATGGGCCAGCTTGGAGAACATGAGAACGAACAGCAGCAGCACCGGCAGCGCCATGAAGACGACGGCAAAGCCGATATGTTCGGCAACGAAGCCGATCACCGACGGCGCGACCAGCATGCCGGAATAGCCCATCGTCGTAACCACCGAGATGCCGATGCCGGGTTTGAGACCGGGTATATTGCCCGCAGCCGAGAAAGCGATCGGCACCATGTTTGAAATGCCGATGCCGCAAAGCGCAAAGCCCAGAATGGCGATCTCAGCGTCCGGCGCAAGGCTCGCAAGCAACATGCCGACGATGGCAAAGAGCGTGCAGATGCGCAGTGTCTTGACCCCTCCGAGGCGGTCGCGCACCAGGTCGCCGGCAAAGCGCATGGTCGCCATGGTCGCCGAAAAGGCTGCGAAACCGAGACCGGAAAGCGCCACCGACGCATCCATGTCCTGCCGGAGATAGAGCGCACCCCAATCCAGAACCGCGCCTTCCGGCACCATGGAGAACAGCGCCATCAAGCCGAGCAGCCACGGCAGCGGCACCATCGGCAGCCTCGTCTTCTCCTTTTTCGCATCGGGATGGGGTGGATCCGCAAGGATCATCGGCCAGGCGACAGCGAGGAAGATCGCCGCCAGCGCAGTCGCGAGCTGGGCATGGCCGAGAACGCCGAGTTTGGCAATCACGATGCCGCCGAGGCCCGAGCCGATCAAGCCGCCGAGGCTCCAGAAAGCATGGCAGGATGACATGATGGCCCGCCGCATGGATTTTTCGACGGACACCGCATTGGCGTTCATCGCCACATCCATGGCGCCGATGAAGCCGCCGAACAGGAAGAGCGAGATTGCCGCGGTAAACACATTCGGCGCGAGCGTCAGAGCCAGGAGCAGCGGCAGCACGCAGACGGCGGTTGCCCGTACAACGACGCGAGAGCCGTGCCTGGCGATCTGCGCGCCGGCGATCGGCATCATGACCAGCGAGCCGACACCGAAGACGATGATCATCAGCCCAAGCTCGAACTTGCTCAGCCCGAGACGCTCGGCAAAATCCGGAATCTTCGGTGCCCAGCAGCCGACGACAAAGCCGTTCATGAGAAAGAGCAGGGAAACCGCTGCCCTGCTTCTGGTAATGAAGCCGCTGCGGACCCCCGACGGCGCATTCACATGACTGTCCATTTTCGGTCTTTCCTCGCTAACGGGCTTGGGAGCGCCCGCTTTTTCTAAACTCCGTGACGACGGCTCAGTTCGTTTTTTCGGCGATGACGGTCCGGCAGCCGCGCTCGCGATAACCCGCAAGAATGGCGGGATCGGCATCGTGCTCGACGACCAGGCATTCGCAATGCGCAACCGGAAGGATGCTGTGGGGCGCAGCCGTGCCGAATTTCTCCGAAGTTACTGCCGCCATAACCCTTTTGCTTCTCGATGTTGCAAACCGCTTGAATTCCGCATCCTCGAATCCGAAGGTGGTGATGCCGGCCTCGAGATCGATGCCGCAGGCGCCGAGAATGCAGAGATCGGGCGAAATCTGCTCCATATCCCGCAAGGCCTTTGCGCCGAGCGCTCCACCTGTCTGCCGGTCCATCATGCCGCCGATCAGGATGACGTTGACGGCGGGCTTGTCGATCAGCGCTGCTGCAATCACCGGCGCATTGGTCGCAGCCGTCAGTTCAAGTTCGGCAGGCAGGGCGTTGGCAATCGCCAGATTGGTGCTGCCGGCATCGAAGAACACGCACGAACCGGCAGTGATCTGCTTCGCGGCAGCCCGCGCCAAGGCCTGCTTGCGGTCGGCGGCAAATCCCGTGCGCTGCGTCAGGCTTCCATGCGCCGGCGAAACCGGCAGCGCGCCCCCATAGACCCGCTCGCAGAGGCCCGCCGCCGCCATCTCACGCAGGTCGCGCCGCACCGTATCCTCGGAGACGCCGAATTCGAGCGCAAGTTCCGCCGCCAGCACGCGGCCATTCAGCCGCAGCCGTTCGGAAATGACGCCTTGGCGCTCTCGTAACAGAAAATCCTGCATGTTCCTGCCGAATCTGCGTGTGAAGTATGGACAACGTGCATAACCGTTTACGACCGTGCAGGCAATATGCGCGATCACACGTTTTCTGACGCGGTGATACAAAGCGCCACCACCGGGCGAACTTACTATTGACCGGCCCAGTAGGCAGGATTATCGATTCACTATTCCCGATTCCCGCAGGCAAACCCGCCCCCTGGTGCGTCCCCGTGAAAAATTCCGTCAGCCTGGGCATTCTGCTCACGAGCCTCGCCTACATGGCGTTCACGTTCCATGATGCGATCATCAAGATTCTGACTTCAAGCATTCCCGTCTGGCAGATCCTGTTTTTCCGCAGCCTGACGATCCTGCTCGGTTGTCTCGCCTATGGTCGCGTCAGGCTCATCCGTCAGACAATGACATCGCCGATCATCAAACCAATGATTGCCCGCAGTATCCTTCTCCTTTGCGCGTGGCTTTCCTACTACTCCGCCGCAAGCCGCCTGCAACTGGCCGAAGTCACCACGCTTTATTACGCCGCACCCGTCGTCGGCACCTTGCTTGCATGGTTCGTTCTGAAGGAGGACGTCATGCCAGCGCGATGGCTGGCCGTTGGCGTCGGTTTCGTCGGCGTGCTCATCGCCTGCGACCCGATCGGTCTCACTGTTTCCTGGCCCGTGTATCTGGCGCTACAGGCGGCGGTCCTCTGGGCGGCGGCCATGGTGCTGCTGCGCAAGACCTCGCTGCACGAAAAGACCATCGTCCAGCTTGCGGTTTCGAACGTCTTTTTCCTCGCCATGACGGGCATTGCCGTTCTTTACACTTGGCAGACACCCGACATGACGCAGTTGGCGCTTCTCATCGCAACCGGCGTAGTCGCCGGCTGTGCGCAGTTCGCCCTCTTCGAGGGAATGCGACAAGCACCCGTCTCCGTGCTTGCGCCGTTCGAATATACTTCCCTCGTCTGGGCCTTCGTCCTCGGCGATCTGATCTGGGGCGATATCCCACCGCCGAATGTCGCCGGCGGCGCGGCGATGATCCTCGGCGCCGGTTTGATCATCATCGTCAGCGAAAGGCTGCGCCGCCGGGCCGCGGTGTGATGCCCGTTTCCATGGAATTGATGCTTCAGAAGACGGCTTGAGAAAAATATTCGCAGTTGCCGCTTTTATTCGCAGTTTTCTACGCTTCCGGCGCCCTAGTTTTCTGCAAAGTATCGCTCATCCGATCGCAACTTCCCAAGGATGGATAGAACAATGAACTGGTTGAAAACCGTCGCCGCCGCTGCCCTTATTCAGGCCGCAGCCCTCCTGCCCGCCCATGCGGGCGAAAACCTCGCCGCCATCAAATCGGCCGGCGTCTTCAAGATCGGCACCGAGGGCACCTATGCGCCCTTCACCTATCATGACGAAAGCGGCAAGCTCGTCGGCTTCGACGTGGAGATCGGCGAAGCCATCGCCGCCAAGCTCGGCGTCAAGGCCGAGTTCGTCGAAGGCAAGTGGGACGGCCTGATCGCCGGCCTCGACGCCAAGCGTTACGACACCGTCATCAACCAGGTCGGCATCACCGAAGCCCGCAAGCAGAAATATGATTTCTCCGAACCCTATATCGCTTCCAAGGCCGTGCTCATCGTTCGCGAGGGCGACGACAGCATCAAGACCTTTGCCGACCTGAAGGGCAAGAAATCAGCCCAGTCACTGACCAGCAACTTCGGCAAGATCGCCACCGAATCCGGGGCCGAGCTCGTCGGCACGGACGGTTTCGACCAGTCGATCCAGCTTGTGCTGACCAAACGCGCCGATGCGACGATCAACGACAGCCTGTCCTTCCTCGACTTCAAGAAGCACAAGCCGGACGCGCCGGTAAAGATCGCCGCCGAGCAGGAAAATGCCGATTACTCCGGCATCATCATCCGCAAGAACGAGCCGGAACTGCTGGAAGCGATCAACAAGGCGCTCGCCGATATCAAGGCCGACGGCACTTACAAGAAGATCGCCGACAAATATTTCGGCCAGGACGTCTCGAAGTAAGCTTCGTCTAAAAAACTCCCCTCCCTCCCCACAAAGGGGAGGGGCTTTGGCCGGGGGACCGCCTCACCTCAAAATAGACGTCCCGACTTGCAGCTCGGTGGTCATTTCATGCAGCGCGGGAGGCAGATTAAGTCCCTGCCCCTTGTGGGAAGCGGTTGGGGAGGGGTAATTCGAAGTATTGCTGCTCAACCGACGAGAGGGAATATCCCTTGCCGCACTGGCTCCAACTGATGGCGGAATCGCTTCCCTCGCTCCTCTGGGCGGGATTGATCTTCACCATTCCACTGACGCTGCTCTCCTTCGTCTTTGGTCTGATCCTCGGCCTGATCACGGCGATCGCCCGCCTTTTCGGCCCGACGCCCGTCGCGGCGATTGCCCGTTTCTATGTCTGGGTCATTCGCGGCACGCCGCTGCTCGTCCAGCTCTTCGTCATCTTTTACGGGCTGCCGAGCATCGGCATCCTGCTCGACGCCTTTCCTGCCGCCCTGATCGGCTTTACCCTGAATATCGGCGCCTACAGCTCCGAAATCATCCGCGCGGTCATCTCCTCCGTGCCGAAGGGCCAGTGGGAAGCGGCCTATTCGATCGGCATGAGCTGGCGCCAGGCGATGAGCCGGACGATCCTGCCGCAGGCCGGCCGCGTCGCCGTGCCACCTCTGTCGAATACCTTCATCTCGCTGGTCAAGGATACCTCGCTTGCCGCCGCCATCACCGTGCCGGAGCTCTTCCAGGCGGCACAACGCATCGTCGCCACCACCTACGAGCCGCTGATCCTTTATATCGAGGCGGCGCTGATCTATCTCGTCCTCAGCTCCGTCCTCTCGCAGCTGCAGGTGCGACTGGAACGCCGTTTCGCGCGTTATGGCGGCATGCTGGAGGCAAACGCATGATCGAGCTTTCCAACATCGAAAAGCGCTTCGGTGATGCCGTCATTCTGAAGGATATCAGCATCCGCATTCCCGAGGGCAGCGTCACCGCTCTCGTCGGGCCGTCCGGTGGTGGCAAGAGCACGCTACTGCGCTGCATCAACCTGCTCGAAATCCCGACATCAGGCGGGATCCGCCTCGGTGAGGAAGAGCTTTCCTTCGCGCCCGGCAAACGCTTGGGATGGCAGGCGATCCAGAAAATCCGCCGTCAGACCGGCATGGTCTTCCAGAATTTCCAGCTCTTCCCGCATCAGACCGCGATCGAAAACGTCATGGAAGGTCTGGTCACGGTGCTGAAATGGCCGAAGGAGCAAGCGCGCGAACGCGCCATGGAACTGCTGACCAAGGTCGGAATGGCGCACAAGACCGATGCCTGGCCCTCGACCTTATCGGGTGGTCAGCAGCAACGCGTGGCAATCGCTCGGGCGCTTGCGCCGTCGCCGCGGGTGCTTCTCTGCGACGAGCCGACCTCGGCGCTCGATCCGGAACTTTCGGCGGAAGTGGTCGATGTGCTGGGCCAGCTTGCCCGCGAAGGCACGACGATGGTCATGGCCACCCATGATCTCCGACTCGCCTCGAAAATCGCCAACGACGTCGTCTTCCTGGAAGCCGGGAGCGTGGTCGAAACCGGCAGTGCGAAAGCTATTTTCAGCGCGCCTAAGCGCGAGCGTACCAAGCGCTTCATCTCGACGATCAACGCCGCCCATACATACGACATCTGAACTGTCTCACGTGAATCGTGATTCACGTGAGACGCTTTTGATTTAAGCGGCCTGCCTCAGGCCGAGGTGACGACCGAACGCGCCGCCTTCAACGCGTTGCCCCACCAGACGAGCTGATCGAGCTGGTTCTTGGCCGCCTCGTTGAGGTGCGGGTAATCGCCAAGGCTCTTACCTTCCTTGAGCACGCTCAGATATTCGCTGAAAGCGATGTGCACGCCCGTTTTCACCGAGGCGGCGCCCATTTCCACAAAGATCAGCCGAAGCTGCTCGACGGCGCGCGCACCGCCAACGCCGCCGTAACCGACGAAGGCGACTGGCTTCTGAATGAACTCGCCGAGATCGATTGCGTTCTTCAGAACCGCCGTCGGCGCATGATTGTACTCGGCAACGGTGAATATGTAGCCGTCGAATTCGCGCAGCTTCTTCTTCCAGCGCTCGGCGGTGTCGCTTTCTGCCGTGGTGGCGCGCTCTTCGCCGAAGAAATGCATGGGATAGTCGAGAAGATCGAGAACCTCGACTTCCAGATCGGAGCGCTGGCCGACGAGCGCGGCAATCCATTTTGCCGGATGTTCGGCGAAACGCCCAATACGAGTGCTGCCGACAATGACGGCGATCTTCAATTTGCTCATGAAATCGTTTCCTGATTGATCTTGGGAGGGGCAGGCAGGCAAGTCTACGAAAAAGCCTCCCCGCCGGGCAAGGCGAGGAGGCCATTCGCTTTTCGAAAAACGCGGCCTTTTAACAGCCTAGTTCTACACAATCGGGTGATTAGCCCGATCTAAGGAGGGCGGACGAAACCTTTCGTGCCGCTCGCTCATCCGCCGTAAACCACCAGCAGGTCCTTTGCGTCGATCTGGTCGCCGGCTTTGACCAGCACTTCGGCAATGGTGCCGTCCTTTTCCGCATGGATGGCGGTTTCCATCTTCATCGCCTCGATGGAGACGAGCACGTCGCCGGCGCTGACCGCCTGGCCCGGCGAGGCGAAGACGCGGCTGATGACGCCGGGCATCGGCGCGCCGACATGGGCGGCGTTGCCGACCTCGGCCTTGCGGCGCACGGCAGCGCCCGTCGCCCCATGGGCCCGATCGGGCACCTTGATGCGGCGCGGCTGGCCGTTGAGTTCGAAGAAGACAGTGACCATGCCCTGGCTGTCGGTTGCGCTCATCGCCTGGTTGACGATAACGAGCGTCTTGCCCTTCTCGATGTCGGCGAACAGTTCCTCGCCGTCCGCCAACCCGTAGAAATAGGCGGGCGTCGGCAGCACCGAAACCGGGCCGTAGGTATCCGAAGCAAGCGCAAAGTCGGTGAAGACCTTCGGATACATCAGATAGGAAGCGAATTCGAAGTCGCTGACTTCGCGCTCCAGCTTCTTCTCGATGACCTTGCGTTCCGCATCGAGATCGGCGGCCTTCAGCAGTGAGCCTGGACGCACCGTATAAGGTTTTTCGCCCTTCAATGCCTTCTTCTGCAGCGCTTCCGGCCATCCAGACGGTGGCTGGCCGAGATCGCCCTTCAGCATCGACACCACCGATTCCGGGAAGGAAACCTCGCGGTCGGGGCTGACGACATCGGCAACGGTCAAGTCCTGGGAGACCATCATCAGCGCCATGTCGCCAACGACCTTGGAGGAGGGCGTCACCTTGACGATATCGCCGAACATCTGGTTGGCGTCGGCATAGGCCTGCGCCACTTGATGCCAGCGGGTTTCCAGCCCCAGCGAGCGGGCCTGCTCCTTCAGGTTGGTGAACTGGCCGCCCGGCATCTCGTGGAGATAGACTTCGGAGGCTGGCCCTTTTAGATCGCTTTCGAAGGCGGCATACTGGTTGCGCACCGCTTCCCAATAGAAGGAGATACGGCGGATCCATTCCGGATCGAGACCAGGGTCGCGCTCGGAGCCGGAGAGCGCCTCGACGATCGAGCCGAGACAGGGCTGCGATGTATTGCCGGACAACGCATCCATTGCCGCATCGACGGCATCGACGCCGGCTTCGACCGCGGCAAGAACCGTTGCCGCCGCAATGCCCGAGGTATCATGCGTGTGGAAGTGGATCGGCAGACCGGTCGCCTCGCGCAGCGCCTTGAACAGAACCTTCGCCGCCGCAGGCTTCAACAGGCCCGCCATGTCCTTCACAGCGATGATATGGGCGCCGGCCTTTTCGAGCTCGACGGCAAGGTCGGTATAATACTTCAGGTCATACTTCGGCCGCGCCGAATTCAGGATGTCGCCGGTATAGCAGATCGCCGCTTCGCAGAGCTTGTTCTCCTCGGCAATGGCATCCATCGATACCCGCATATTCTCCACCCAGTTCAGGCAGTCGAAGACGCGGAAGAGATCGATGCCGCCCTTGGCGGCCTGGCGGACGAAGTATTTGACGACATTGTCGGGATAGTTGGTGTAGCCCACACCGTTGGCGCCGCGCAGCAGCATCTGCAGGAGCAGGTTCGGCGCCCCCTCGCGGATCAGCGCCAACCGCTCCCACGGATCTTCCGTGAGGAATCGCATCGAGACGTCGAAGGTGGCGCCGCCCCAGCATTCGAGCGAGAGCAGGTTCGGCAGCGCATGCGCATAGGTGCCGGCAATGCGGGCAATGTCATAGGTGCGCATGCGGGTGGCGAGCAGCGACTGGTGGCCGTCGCGCATCGTCGTGTCGGTCAGAAGCACCCGCTTCTCCTTGCGCATCCACTCGCCGAACTTCTTCGGACCAAGCGTGTCGAGAAGCTGCTTCGTGCCGTCCTTCACCCCATTGCCATTGGCATAGGGCACCACCGGCTTGGCGGCATTTTCCTGCGGCTTCGGCCGGTCCTTGGCCTCGGGATGGCCGTTGACGGTGACGTCGGCGAGATAGGTCAGGAGTTTCGTCGCGCGGTCCTGGCGCTTGACCTGCTGGAAGAGCTCCGGCGTCGTGTCGATGAAGCGGGTGGTGTAGCTGTTGTCGCGGAATTTCGGATGGCCGATGATTGCTTCGAGGAAGGTCAGATTGGTGGCGACGCCGCGGATACGGAATTCCCGCAGCGCCCGGTCCATGCGGGAAATGGCTTCCAGCGGGTTCGGCGCCCAGGCCGTGACCTTGACGAGCAGCGGATCGTAATAGCGGGTGATGATGGCGCCGGAATAGGAGGTGCCGCCGTCAAGGCGGATGCCGAAGCCGGAGGCCGAACGGTAGGCGGTGATGCGGCCGTAATCCGGAATGAAATTATGCTCCGGATCTTCCGTCGTCACGCGGCACTGCAGGGCGTGACCGTTGAGACGGATGTCTTCCTGCTTCGGCACACCGGATTGCGGCGTGCCGATGGCGAAGCCGTCGAGGATGTGGATCTGCGCCTTGACGATATCGATGCCGGTGACGACTTCGGTCACCGTATGCTCGACCTGGATGCGCGGATTGACTTCGATGAAGTAGAATTTGCCGGTATCGGCGTCCATTAGATATTCGACGGTGCCGGCGCCGATATAGTTCGTCGCCTCTGCGATCTTCAGCGAATAGGCGGCGAGTTCCTGGCGCTGCGCTTCGGTGAGATAGGGTGCGGGCGCGCGCTCGACGACCTTCTGATTGCGGCGCTGAACGGAACAGTCGCGCTCGAAGAGATGCACGACATTGCCGTGGGTGTCGCCGAGGATCTGGCTTTCGACGTGGCGGGCGCGCTCAACGAGCTTTTCGAGATAGACCTCATCCTTGCCGAAGGCGGCCATTGCCTCGCGCTTGGCTTCCGTCACTTCCTTGGCGAGATCGGCCTCGGAACGGATGACGCGCATGCCGCGACCGCCGCCGCCCCAAGAGGCCTTCAGCATGACGGGATAGCCGATCTCGGCGGCCATTCTGGCGACTTCCTGCATATCGTCCGGCAGCGGTTCGGTCGCCGGCACGACCGGCACGCCGACGGAGATCGCCAGATTACGCGCCGCCACCTTGTTGCCGAGCTGGCGCATCGTATCGGCCTTCGGGCCGATGAAGATGATGCCGGCCTTGTTGCAGGCATCGACGAATTCCGGGCTTTCCGACAAGAGGCCGTAGCCCGGATGGATGGCGTCGGCACCGGAAAGCTTGGCGACGCGGATCACCTCGTCGATCGACAGATAACTTTCGATCGGCCCGAGATCGCGGGCAAGATGCGGGCCGCGGCCGACCTGATAGCTCTCGTCCGCCTTGAAGCGATGTAGCGCCAGCTTGTCCTCTTCCGCCCAGATCGCCACCGTTTTTATGCCGAGCTCGTTGGCCGCGCGGAACACGCGAATGGCTATTTCGGAGCGGTTGGCAACGAGTATCTTCGATATGGGCAAAACGGTCTCCTCCGTCGTTCAGACACGGGCATGCTGCACCCGCGAAGAAAATCCTTAACTTCTTGTCACGGGAAGTTCAATTTCTCTTGCGACTGCGAAACGCACTTTCTCGCCATGCCAGCGCATGTCGGCCGGCAGTATGCAGCGATTTCGACGGAGTGGATAAGGAAAAGCCTAGCTTATCAGACCGTGGCGGAAGGCAAGCGCCACTGCCTGCTGCCTGTTCTTTGCCTTCAGCTTGGCCTGCAGACCGTTCATATACCAGTCGACGGTATGGTTTGAGATCTTCAGCATTTTGCTGATCTCCATCGACGTCATGCCTTCGGCGAGATAGTGGAGGATTTCCATCTCGCGCCGCGTCAGCGGCGTCTCGGTCGGCAGCACCGTTTCCAGCGCCTCGGCCTCGCCTTTCAGGTCGAGTAATCGCCAGAAGGTCTTGCGCGCCACCGCCTCAAGCAGCGCGATTTCAACCGGCGACAGATCGATCGGCTTGCCGCCTAGGCTGAGGCTGCCGAGAATGCCGTTGCGCCCGTGAATCGGAAAGAGATAGCCGTCCTCCAATCCGTGGCCGAAGGCATCGACCATCATCTGCTCCATGCGGCGCTGATGCACGTCACCGTCGAAGGCTGCCATGCTCTCCCGCCAGCGGAAAGGCCGTTGCGCATGCGCGAGATAACGCACCATCGGATCGATCCGGACATATTTTTTTGCGGCATATATCTGTAGCCATTGTTCCGGCCAGCGGCCGGCAAGCGGGGCGGCGCGCAATTCGATATTCTGCTGCGCCGGGCCTTGCTGCAAATGTCGCAGCAGACCGTAATATTCGAAACCGGAACCGTGGAGGGCCTGCTCGAGTTCGGTGACGACGGCGTCCGGATTTGGGCACTCTTCCAGAATTACAAGCAATTGAATTAAAGAATTAATATTCACAAATAGCGCCTTTGTCCGGACTAGATGCCCGCAGGCCGTTGGCGGCTGTTCAGATTGGTCGCGTAACGGTCTTCTGCAGAAAATGCAGTCTCTAGTTTAATGCTGCGCTAAACATTGATTAAAATGCAAGCGCAAATTGCTGCGAGATATAATCATGGTGGAATTCCGGCGCCAGACCCCGCTGCCGAAAAATCTGATGAGCCCGAGAATGTCTCTCTGTTCTATCCTATTGAGGCAGCTTCAATTTCATCGCAGATGCGATCGTGCGATCAAGTTAACCACCCGGCGGACTGAATCCCGAATACTCCGTTAATCGCCGGTTCAGGTAGCCTTTTGTAGCATCCCACCATTCCCGTTTTCGCAGATGCACAAGAGGTTAGACGTGTCGCTATTCAAGGTCTATGCAAGAGCTCTGCGCTATCTAGGCGCTTACAAGCTCCGCGTATCCCTGGTCGTTATCGCCAACATTGTTCTGGCGACCATCACCATTGCGGAACCGATCCTGTTCGGTCGCATCATCGATGCGATATCGGGCAAGGGCGAAGTCAAACCCATCCTCTTCATGTGGGCTGGTTTCGCCGTGTTCAATACTGTCGCCTTCGTTCTGGTATCCCGCGAGGCCGACCGGCTTGCCCATGGCCGGCGGGCAACGCTGCTGACGGAAGCCTTCGGGCGCATCATTTCCATGCCGCTTGCCTGGCACCATCAGCGCGGCACCTCCAACGCGCTGCATACGCTGCTGCGGGCCTGCGAGACGCTGTTCGGCCTCTGGCTTGAGTTCATGCGCAACCACTTGTCAACGGTCATTGCGCTGGCTCTGCTGGTGCCGACCGCAATATCGATGGACTTGCGCCTCTCCGCCGTGCTGATCGTGCTTGGCATCGCCTATTGGCTGATCGGCCGCGTGGTCATGAGCCGCACCAAGGATGGCCAGGCTTCGGTCGAAAACCACTACCATACCGTCTTCTCGCATGTCAGCGACTCGATCAGCAACGTCTCCGTTCTGCATAGCTACAACCGCATCGAAGCGGAAACCAAGGCGTTGAAGTCCTTCGCCAACCGCCTGCTCGAAGCGCAATATCCGGTGCTCGACTGGTGGGCGCTCGCCAGCGCGCTGAACCGCATGGCCTCGACCATCGCAATGATGGTGGTTCTGATCATCGGCACGATGCTCGTCCAGTCCGGCCAGCTGCGCGTCGGTGACGTCATTGCCTTCATTGGCTTTGCCAACCTGCTGATTGCCCGTCTCGACCTGATGCGTCAGTTCGCTACGCAGATCTTCGAGGCCCGCTCCAAGCTGCAGGATTTCTATACGCTTGAGGATTCGGTGCGCGATCGTGAAGAGCCGGCCGGCAATGGTGAGATCAAGAACGTCAAGGGTGCGGTTGAATTCCGCGACGTCTCCTTCGGCTTCGGCAACAGCTCGCAGGGCCTGCACAATGTCTCCTTCTCGGTGAAGGCAGGCCAGACGGTCGCCATCGTCGGCCCGACCGGCGCCGGCAAGACGACACTGGTCAACCTGCTGCAGCGCGTCTACGACCCGCAGGGCGGCCAGATCCTCGTCGACGGCACCGATATCACCAAGGTGACCCGAAAGTCGCTCCGTCGCCATATCGCTACCGTCTTCCAGGATGCGGGCCTGCTGAATCGTTCGATCAGCGACAATATCCGCCTCGGCCGCGAAGGTGCGAGCGAGGAGGACATGCGCCGTGCTGCCGAAGCCGCCGCCGCCGCCGATTTCATCGAGACCCGTGAAGATCGTTACGATACCCATGTCGGCGAACGCGGCAACAAGCTCTCCGGTGGTGAACGCCAGCGCATTGCGATCGCCCGCGCCATCCTCAAGGATGCGCCGATCCTGGTGCTCGATGAAGCGACCTCGGCGCTCGACGTCGAGACCGAAGCGCGCGTCAAGGCCGCGATCGACAATCTGCGGCAGAACCGCACCACCTTCATCATCGCCCACCGCCTCTCGACGGTCCGCGAAGCCGATATGGTGCTCTTCCTCGATGATGGACGTGTCGTCGAGCAGGGCGGCTTCGATGAGCTCAGCCACAGCAACGGCCGCTTCGCCGCGCTGCTGCGCGCCAGCGGCATCCTGACGGATGAAGAAGTTCGCAAGGCCCACACCACCGAAGCCGCCTGAGCGCTCCGGGTTACAGGATAAGGCCGGAAGGGCAGGCGCTCTTCCGGCCTTTTGTTTTTCTTGGGAGCGGAAGGCCGCGTAGCTCCCTCTATCCCGCCGGCCACCCCCTACCAGGCAAGGGTAGAGACAGAAGGCGGCGCCGGGGATGTCGTCAGAGGCACTACGTGTCTGGCGGCGGGACTGACTGATCGCGCCGCCGATCCCCTCTAAATTCTTGTCCTTACCCGATACTCAGGAGAGCGGCATGAAAGTCCTGCGCATCGTTGCCAATATCCAGGCGCCCGACCTCATGGCCGCCAAACGCTTCTATCAGGATATTCTCGGGCTCGATCTGATGATGGATCTCGGCTGGATCGTCACGTTCGGCGCGAATACTTCCATGAAGGTTCAGCTCAGTGTCGCCAGCCAAGGCGGTTCAGGGACTCCGGTGCCCGATCTCTCCATCGAGGTGGATGATCTCGATGCTGCTTTCGAGGCGATGTCTGGCGCCGGCATTTCGATCGAATACGGTCCGGCCGACGAGCCCTGGGGCGTCAGGCGCTTCTACGTGCGCGATCCTTTCGACCGGCTGGTGAATATTCTTGTTCATAAAAGTTGAGCCGGCGGCATTACAGCGCAGCGCGTCCTTTCAGACGCGCGAAAGGCGCTGCAATGCCGTGGGGCTTTCAATGCGATTTCGGAACGCCGCTAAGCCCGCGGCCGTTCAATCAGACCGGTGGACCCTATTTCCGATTGGTGCGGCGATAGGTATTTGCCGCTCCGCCGACCCGCACGGGCACAGGGACGGCGGCAATCTCCGTCACGAGCTTGTGCTTGATTTTGCCCAGCTGGCGCTTGTGCTCGAGATAATAGGCATAGGCGAATTGCGTCGCGATGCCCGCGATGACGAAGAACGGGCCGACCAGCGGATCCTTGTTGGTGATATAAAGCACGACCTGGCCGATCATGGCGAGGATCGTGCCGGCGACGAAGATGTTCAGCGAATGGCGGCCGAGGATCGTCAGCGGGTGGTCGGCGGGGCGCCGCAGGATGCGGGAGAACGCCGGGATGCTGATGATGAGATAGGTGAGCGCCAGCACATGCAGCAGCCGCGGCAGGGACAGGAAAGTCTTGTCGAAACCGGTGATGACGGTGGGCAGGCCGAGCGCTGCCAGCGAATTGCCGAAAATCCAGAGATGGCCGGTTACCCAGACGAAGGACAGCAGGACATAGAAGGCGGCAGCCGCAAACAACAACGGATGCTGCGGGATCGTGCCGCCGCGCTTGATATGCAGGATCGAAATAATGCCAATCGAAAACAGGAACTGCCAGGAGAGCGGATTGAGGAACCAGTAGCCCTCTATCAGCAAATTGTGCGGCGCCACTTCGTAAATGCCGGCCAGCAGCCAGACCGTGCCGGAAACCGCGAGCGCCAGAAGCGGGCTTCGCTCGTTGAGGAGCAGGATGATCGGCACCATCAGCAACAATGCGCCATACATCGGCAGGATATTGTTGTAGCCGATCTGGTGACCGAGCAGCAGCAGCGCCGGAATGCCTTCCTTCAGGTTCATCAGAACCGCCAGGATGTTGATCTCGACCAGCAGCCCCGGCCGGTGGAACAGCCAGGCACCACAGATGAAGAGCGCCAGCGTCATGAAGGTGGTGATCATATGCGCAAGGTAGAGCGTGAAGGCACGCCGCGCCGCCTTGATTGCCGTCTTGATGCGGCCGCCCGGCTTGAAGCGGGAACCATAGGCGAGACCGACGGCGATGCCGGAGATCAGGACGAAGGCCTCGGCGGCGTCGGAAAAACCAAAATTCTTCGTCGTCACATATTCGAAGATCTGTCCGGGCACATGATTGATGAAAATCATGATCAGGGCCAGGCCACGCAGCACGTCAAGCCTTGTATCGCGCCCCGTCGCAGCTGCGGATGAGGAACTGCGCTCGGTGCCGATGGCTTCGGTCAGCGTGCTTGCCATATGGGTTTCTCCTGTTGTCCGGTTTTGCAAACGCGACGACGGCCAAAAGGGTTCCCTTTTGGCCGTCGCGAATCGCCGTGTTCTTCAGCGTGGAGAACGCTGTTATCCGAGCGGATATCCCTCTTCGGGATCGGTGACTTCGCTGCCGTTGATCGACAGAGTGTAGCCGCTGGCATTGGACGCTTTTGAGACCGAAATGCGGTATTTGACGCCGCCCCGCTCCACCTCCGCCGCAAAACCGTCCCATTCCGACGGAAGCG
Source organism: Rhizobium sp. Nf11,1 (assembly GCF_050587665.1). NCBI lineage: Bacteria > Pseudomonadati > Pseudomonadota > Alphaproteobacteria > Hyphomicrobiales > Rhizobiaceae > Rhizobium > Rhizobium sp. Nf11,1. Next base: position 82,100 of record NZ_JBOBHU010000019.1, read on the forward strand.
ACGGACGCACATGAAGCCGGCCGTCCTTCAACCGGATCCCCAGAATGCCCTCGACGGCGGCTCGGTAGAGCCAGCCGGCCGATCCGGTATACCAGGTCCAGCCGCCGCGCGACGTATAAGGCTCATGCCCATAGACGTCAGCTGCCACGACATAGGGTTCGACCCGGTATTGTTCGGCCGAAGCCTTGTCGAGCGCGTGCGTGATCGGATTGAGGATCTGGAAGCAGCGCAGCGCGTCGTCGCCCCGCTTCAGTTCCGCAAGCGCCATCACCACCCAGGTCGCGGCATGGGTATATTGCCCGCCGTTTTCACGCACGCCCGGCGGATAGGCCTTGATGTAACCGGGATCCCTGGCGGAATTGACGAAAGGCGGCGCGAACAGTCGGATGATGCGCGCCTCCTCATCGACCAGTTGGTCGAGCACGGCATCCATCGCCTTTCCGGCACGAGCCGGGTCGCCTTCGCCGGACAGAACGCTCCAGGATTGTGCGATCGAGTCGATCCGGCATTCGGGGCTCTCCTTGGAGCCGAGCAGCGCGCCGTCGTCGAATGTGCCGCGGCGATAGTAGCTGCCGTCCCACGCCGCAGTTTCGAGCGCCTTCTTTAATTCGGCGAGATGGGCGGACCAGAGGTCCACTCGGGCCGAATCGCCGCGCTCTTCGGCATAGGGAATGAAGGCGCGCAATGCACCCGCCAGGAACCAGCCAAGCCAGACGCTGGTGCCGCGCCCGCCGATGCCGACGCGGTTCATGCCGTCGTTCCAGTCGCCGCCGAGGAACAGCGGCAGACCGTTTGCGCCCTTGCGGGCGATGGCGAGATCGAGCGCCAGGGCCGCATGTTCGTAGACGCTCGCCTTGTCCTCCGAAATCTCCGGCTTGTAGAACGAGTCGTGCTGACCTTCGAGGAGAGCGGGTCCTTCCAGAAAGGCAAGCTCCTCGTCGAGCACGGTCTTGTCGCCGGTGACGCTGCAATAATGGTGGATCGCGTAGCTCAGCCAGACGACGTCGTCCGAAATCAAGGTGCGAACGCCCGCACCCGTTCCCGGCAGCCACCAATGCTGAACATCACCTTCGCGGAACTGCCGTGAGGCGGCATTCAGAATCTGACGCCGGGCGATCGAGGGTTCGTGCATCAGGAAGGCCAGCGTATCCTGCAACTGGTCGCGGAAACCGAAGGCGCCGCTTGCCTGGTAGAAGGCGGTGCGGGCCATGATGCGGCAGCCGAGGCTCTGATAGGGAAGCCAGGTGTTGACGAGATTGTTCATCCCGCGATCTGGCGTGGAGATCTGTAGCCTGCCGGTGAAATCCCGCCAGAAGGCGCGGTTTGCCTCGACCGCATCGTCGAACGAAGACTTGCGGATCTCGGCGATAAAGGCGCGCGCTTCTTCCTCCGTCGGCGTATCGCCTAACAAGAAGGTGACGTCGCGCTCTTCGCCGGCCCCGAGTTCGATGTCGATCGCCAGAGCCGCGGCCGGATCGCCATCGAGCTCGGTGATGCCGGAAAGCGGGGCTGCGGAGGTGACGGCCTGAGGCATCTGGATCGTGCCAGCCTTGCCGATAAATTCGCGCCGGCTTGCCGAGAAGCTTGAAAGCTTCTCGCTCGCCGCGAAGAAGGCGGTTCGGTTGGAAAAATCGATGCTGTAGGGATTGGTGGCAAACAGCGCCCCCGTCTCCTCGTCATAGCTCGACAGAATGAAGGGCGCAGTGCGTCCCGGGTTGCTGCCAAGAACCCATTCGACGTAACCGTAGAGACGCAGCTTGCGGCCGGTCGAACCGGTGTTGCGCAGGCGCAGGCGCTGCAGTTTCACCGGCTTCTCGCGGTCGATCGTCTGCGTCAGCTCGAGCGCGATCTCGTGCTGAACGGTGGAGAAGACCGAATAGCCGAGTCCGTGGCGGGCTTCGAAACGGATATCCGGCCGGCGCGAAAGCGCTGCGAACGGCGTCATGACGGCGCCGCTTTCGAGATCGGCGAGATAGAAGGCCTCGCCCGACCGGTTGATCACCGCATCGTTCGACCAGGACGTCAGCTGATAATCGCGCGAGTTGACGCTCCAGGTGAAACCTGCGCCTTCGGCCGACACGTGGAAACCGAAGCTGTCGTTGGAAATGACGTTGATCCAAGGCTGCGGCGTCGCATGACCGCCGGGCAGGCGAACGACATATTCGCGGCCGTCGCGCGCAAAGCCGCCAATGCCGTTCCAGAAGTCGAGGTCGCCTTCCTCCTCGATGGCAACGGCCGGCACCACGGGCGGCGGCACCGGCGCGATGCGCTTGACCGGCGCCCTGTTGCGCTCGGCGCGCTCCATCTCCTGCAGTTCATCCTTTGACGGCGCAAAGAGGGCGACAGCGCGGTTGATCTGGTCGACCACCTTGCCGTTCTTCGCATGCAGGGTAACCCGGGAAGCCGCGATCAATGCCTTGTAGGTGTTTTCCTCCATCAGGTCCTTGCGAACCGCGAAAATATGCTGGCGCAAGCCGTCGGCCTGACCCATGCGGCGTACGTTCTCGCACATGGCGTCGAGCGCGTGTTGCATGTCCTGCGCATAGGAAGAGGCGCGTTCGTTCATGATGACGAGATCGGCGGTGACGCCGCGCGAACGCAGATATTCCTGCGCCAGCAGTGCCTCGCGGGCGATATCGAGATCCATGTCGTCGTCGACGCGCAACGTGAAGATCGGGAAATCGCCGGAGATAGCCAGCGGCCAGAGCGCCGATTGCGATTGCAGCCCGGCCTCGACCGTCGCCTCATCCTTGCGCAGCTGCATGTCGGGATAGACGAGGTAGCGCCCGAGATGCTGGAACGCTGCCGCCTGCTGCGAGGTGACGCCGACATGGCGCATCTGCACCTGCGTGCGCGTCCAGGCCTGGACGAGCTCGTGGTTGAAGGCGTCGGGATGACGATAGCGGTTGACCGCCTTGTCGACCTCGTCGCGGCTTGGCGCGGCAATCGTCCAGAAGAACACGCTGACCTTCTTGCCGGCCGGCACCCGCACGGTGCGGCGCAACGACATCACGGGATCAAGCGTGAAGCCGTCGCTGCCGGAAAGTGTCGCACCCGGATCGAACGCCGCCGCATCGGCAAGGCTGCGACCGCGGCCGATGAACTTGCGCCGATCGGTTTCGAATTCGGTGTGACGGGTGTCGCCGGCATTGTCGACGATCAGATGTGCGAGGCTGATGTTCGGCTCGTTCGGATCACGCTTGTTGCGTTCGGCGCGGATGACGTCGCCGCGCTTGCCGATCTCGGTCTTGACGAACATGCGGGCGAATGCCGGATGCGCGCTGTCGGTATCATCCGAGGTGATCACTGGTTCGAGATAGGACGTGACTTCGATGAAACGATCTTCCGTTCCCATGTTGAGCAGGGTGACACGACGGGCTTCGGCATCGTGCTCGGTGGCGATGATGCACTCCACCTCGCTCGTCAGGTCCCCGACCGTCTTGGTGAACTGCGCCTTTTCGTCGGCGAATTCGACCTTGATCTTTTCGCCCTCGACACCCTTCGGCTCCGCTGTCGCCGACCACCATTCGTTGGTGGCGGTATCGCGCAGGAAGATGAAGGTGCCCCAGCGGTCTTCGGTCGGATCGGCTTTCCAGCGGGAAACGGAAAGGCCGTTCCAGCGGGAATAACCGGCGCCCGTCGCCGTCAGCATCATGGAATAATGGCCGTTCGACAGGAACACGAGCTCGCGGTCGCGCGAAAGGGGATCGCTGATCTTCCTGATTTCCGGCCGCATGAGATCGTCCTGGATGCTGGCCGGCGTATCGGATTCATGCTTGCCGCTCATGACGGGAATGTCGCGGGGCGCCTTTTCCTGCAGCAGAAGCTCCGCCGCCTCGATCACCGGGTCGGAGTGGAAGAGTTCGCGCAGATGGCCGTTGAAGGCGACGTTGGCGACGGCCGCGATCGACATGCCGTGATGGTGGGCATAATAATTGTAGACCACCGCGCATTTCTTGCCTTCCGGCACGCGCGTCGGCGTGAAATCGACCGCGTCGTGGAAGCCGAACTTGCCGAGTGCGCCGACCTTGCGCAGCCTCTGCAGGTTTTCGAGCGCGCCCGGCGGGTCGTACTGGCTGGCCAGCAGCGAAGCATAGGGGGCGATGACGGCATTGTGGCCGAGGCCGCGCTTGAGACCGAGCGTCGGCACGCCGAAATTCGTGTACTGGTAATTGAGGTTATGGTCGCGGGCATTGAAAGCCGCTTCCGAAATGCCCCACGGGATACCGAGCTTGCGGGCATAATTCATCTGCTCGATGACGACCAGATTGTTCGTCTGATTGAGAATACCCCCGCCACGCTCCTGCATGACGAGCGGCGGCATCAGATATTCGAACATCGAGCCGGACCAGGAGACCAGCGCGCCGCGTGAACCCACCGGCACGACCTGGCGGCCCAGACGATACCAGTGTTCTGTCGGCAGGTCGCCCTTGGCGATGCCGAAGAGGCTGGTCAGGCGGCATTCCGAGGCGAGAAGGTCGTAGCAGGCCTGGTCGAGTTCGCCGCTTTCGACGCGGTAGCCGATCGACAGCAGGCGCCGTTCCGGCCGGAACAGGAAGCCGAAATCCATCGAGAAGGCGAGATCGCGGGCCTTGTCGCGCAACGCCACCAGGCGCGGCCTGAGGGCATCGACCTTGGAGAGATCGAAGGTGCTGTCTGATATATGCGCCTCGCAGACCTTGACCAGCGACGCCGCCCATTGGGTGACCTCTTCGCTCTGCTTCGACTTGACCTCATGGTCGAGATTGGCGGCGAGCTTTTCGATGTCGCGTGCGAGAACGGCGAGGTTGATGATGCGGATCGAGGCGAACTCGTGCTCGCGCTTGACGGCGGCAAGCGCATTCTGGAAGCCGACGATCCGTTCTTCCAGGCGCCGGCGCAGCGGGCGCACGGTCTTGCGGTCGTCGGGCAGGTCCGCCAGCACTTCGCCGAGGATGCCGGCGGTGTCGCCGACGCCGTCGAGATTGCCCTGCATGTGGGCCGACGGCGCCTCAGCCCAGTTGCGGCAGGCCGAGGAAATCGCGATGAGGTGGCCCGCGAGATTGCCGCTGTCGACGGCAGAGACGTAACGCGGCCCGAGCGTCTGCAGCGTATCGGTGTGATACCAGTTAAACAGGTGGCCGCGGAATTTCTCCATCTTGTCGATCGTCGCGATCGTCTGCTCCAGCCGCTCGAGCGTCTCCTCAAAGGAGAACCAGCCGAAATGCCGGCCAGAAACGACGGAGAGCAGATAGACGCCGATATTGGTCGGCGAGGTGCGCGCCGCCACGATGACGTGCGGCGTTTCCTGGATATTGTCCGGCGGCAGATAATTTTGTTCAGGCGTGGTGAAGGTCTCGAAATAACGCCAGGTGCGCCGGGCGATCTTGCGCAGCTCGCTCGATACGGAATCGGCGACCTCGAGCCGGTCCTCGGTCTCGGCCGACTGGCTGACATACCAGGCGACGACAGGCGAGAGAATCCATAAAAGCGCGAAGGGGATGCCGACGAGGAAAGCGTTGCCGCCGGGAAGGGCTGCGAAACCGAGCGCCAGCAGCGCCAGTACCGGCGCATGCCACATCTGCCTGTAATAAGAGGCGAGGGTGCCTTGGCCGCCTGCCTGGACGCTGGCGGCGGTCCGCCACTGCAGCATCAGCTTGCGGCTGACGAACAGCCGGTAGAGCGACCGGCCGATCGCATCCGCCATCATCGCCGCCGAATCGGCGATGAAGACGATCCGCAATGCGACCTGCGCATTGGCGGCGGTGATATCCGACCAGACCGTATAGAGATGGGCGCGGGCGACGATATCGCTGGTGCGCGGGATGATGCCGTTGATGAGCGACAGCGTCGGCGCCACGAACAGGCAGAAGATCAAGAGAATCTGCCAGACGAGCGCGCCGAGCGGACCCATGAAATACCAGCCGAGCACGGAGGCGAAGAACCATGCGATCGGCGTCAGCGAACGGCGAAGATTATCGAACATCTTCCAGCGGCCAAGGGCCGTAACGCCGTATTTCGGATTGAACATATAGGGCAGGAGCTGCCAGTCGCCGCGCGCCCAGCGATGCTGGCGCGAGGTCTCCACCTCATAGCGGATCGGGAAATCCTCGACCAATTCGAGATCGGTGACGAGCGCACAGCGCGCCATCGAGCCTTCGAGAAGGTCGTGGCTGAGCACCGAGTTCTCCTCGATGCGGCCCTTCAGCGAGGCTTCGAAAGCATCGACGTGATAGAGGCCCTTGCCGGTGAACGTGCCTTCGCCGGCGAGATCCTGATAGACGTCGGACACGGTGAAGACATAGGGGTCGAGACCTCGGTTGATCGAGAAGACGCGTTGGAAGACCGAGGCATCCTTGCCCGTGGTCAGCGATGGCGTCACGCGCGGCTGCAGCACGCCATAGCCGCTCTCGACGCGTCCGGTCTTCGGATTGATGACCGGTCGGTTGATCGGATGATAGAGCTTGCCGACGAGCTTGGTGACGGCATCGCGCATCAGGCGTGTGTCGGCATCGAGCGTCATGACATATTGCACATTGGCCGGCACGGTGTTGGCGCCGGGCAGATAGGTCGTGTCGCGGTCGCCGCGCAGCAGCATGTTCAGCTCATGCAGCTTGCCGCGCTTGCGCTCCCAGCCCATCCACACACCTTCCGAGGGATTGTAGAGGCGGCGGCGATGCAGCAGGTAGAAACGCGTCTTGCCGTCATAGGCATAGCGGGCGGAAAGATTAGCGATCTCGCGTCTTGCATAGTCGAGAACCTCGAGATCGGCAGGCGTTTCCTCGGCATCGCTGTCGGGCCAATCGCTGAGCATCGCGAAATAAATCTCTCCACGCGGATTGGCGAGATAATGAACTTCGAGATTGCGCACTTGATCGTCGACGCTGTCGCGGTTCGAGATCAGGCAGGGCACCACGAGCAGCGTGCGCGCATCCTCCGGAATGCCTTCCTTGAACTCGTAGCCGACGAGGCGGGCCGGGGTGACGAAGAAGGACAGCAGGGTATTAAAGAGACCTGTTGCGCCCTCCGAGGCCGGCAATGAGAACATGATCAGCAGGATTGCGATTTCAATGGCGCCCATTCCGGCACTTGCCATGAACCTGCCGACGATCGCCATGGCGATGATCGTCAGCAGCATGACGGGTAGCGCGATCGACAGCCAGTTGAAGCGGCGCACGGCGCGCACGAAGTGCTGGGTGATCGTCGGGCGATAACTCGCTCGCGCCTCGAGCTTCGGCCGTTGCGCGCCTGACAGGAAGCCGCCGACATTCGGCTCATGTGGCTGCGGCTCGTCGGAGGCCTTGGCGGCCTCGGTCATGTCGAGCGCCAGCTGGGCGATTTGCATTTCGGTCAGCGGCGAGCGCTTGGCCAGTTTCTCGATCTGCTTGCGGTATTTGTTTCGCGAACCGGAATCGAGGATGCCGTAATCCGAATGCTCCCAGAGCAGCTTGTCGACATGGCTGACCTGTTCGACCCAGACCGACCATTCGGTATCGTCGATCTCGCGCAGGCTACGGATGATGTTGCCCATCGTCACGTTGCCGGAAGAGAGACGGCTGTGTTCGGCCGTCGTCGCCTCTTCGGTGTTGCGACCGAGCTCTTCCAGGCGTTCATCGAGCCAGGTGATCGCCAGACTCGACGTCTGTGAGCCGTCACGCAGGCGATAGAGGAACTGCGTCGAGAAGGTATTGTCTTCGGCAAGCGGTTCCAGCGTCTTCAGATAGGCGGCCGCCTTGGCCGGATCGGTCAGGCGCACCAATTCGTCGGCCGCCTCATTGGCGCGGCGGCGCAGGCGGCGGCTGGCTTCGACACGGCTCGAAATGCGGCGAAGGTTTTCCACCAGCACATAGCGCACCAGCGAGGGCAGGGCCCAGAGTTCGCCGATCCTCAGCGTCTCCCTGCTCTGGAAGCCGTCGACCAGCGCCGTCAGGCTTTCCTGCGAGATCGTGCTGTGGGTATGGGCGACGTAGAGCCAGGCAAGCACCAGCGTGCGCGGAATGTCGACGCCGCCGACACGCATCGTCGGCAGTTCGCGGTAGAAGCGCCGGGGAAAGTCGCGCCGCACCTCCTGGATCGCCTCTTCGACGATGTAGTGATTGTCCAGCAGCCATTCCGCCGCCGGCGTGATCGTCTCTCCGGCCTCGACGTCGGTTGCCGTGGTGCGGTAGACGCGCAGAATTTCCTTCTCGTTTTCCTTGTGGCGCGCGAAGAAATCAAAGGGTGCGAAAGCCGGCAGCTTGTCGACGCCGTTGACGACGACCGCTTCGCCCATCGCCTTGATGTCCTCGATGGAAAGATAGGTCGAGCGGATCGAATCATTGTGATCAATCTGCTTCGTATCGGATTCGCGCGGAAGGCTCGGAGAAAGATTGGCAATAGACATGGGTTCGGTTCTGGATCCAAACAAAGTTATGGCTGTTTTGCTCAGCCTTTTGCACTGCTTATCATGACTGCTACATGAACGGGGCCCGATTCTTCGAAGATCGATGAAGCCGGGTGAATGACGTCTGGGCAAGCGATGTAACCGGGCCTAGCCTTGGTCCAGCGCGGCCTGAAGGTCGATCAATACCCTCTCCGCAAAACCATGGCGAAAAGTTGGACACTATCGCGATAATTCAAGTCAAGAATGGTGAGCCGAGCGGGCCGGCGCACTTGCTGCGCAAGGCAGAGCGCCGTGCATGTCGCAACCTTGCGGCCCGGCCGCGGCTTGTCGATAGGAGGATGGTTCGCCAGATCATGGTCTGGCTGCGCTTTGATCGGGCTTGCCCCGAGCGAGGAAACGCGCCGCATGAGGCGCAGGCGGCCCCGGCACGTGCCGAGGCCTATCATCTGCCGACTATCCGAGGACGCCGCAGACCATTGCCACCACGAACAGGAATGCCGCGGTGAAGATCGTCCCATGGAGCACCGTCTGAAGCCTGTAGCGCGTCGCGTGCGGCTTCTTGGTGGCTACCGAACCATAGTGGTTCACGTGAGTATGCGAAATACCCAGCTCTGCCATGTGTCGCCTCCGTTGTTCTCGTGCGGCCGGTTGTGCGGCTCGCTGTTATTTCTTATTCCCTATCAGGTAGGTAGAGATAAATTTCCTTCCAGAGCGGGCGGAAGAGAAAATTCAACCGCTCTTTAGCAGAGCGTGCGCCATGCCCAGATCAAGGAGCGCTCGATGGCGTTCTCGTTCTGCTGCAGATCGGAGGTCTCGGTCCCGATCAGGCGCCGGTCCTGTTCCGCCGGTATGGAGACCGTGATCTGTTCCTTGCGATTGGCTTTCACCGGAGGATCGAGATAGCCCATGGTCATCCCACCGAGAAAGAACATGCCTCGACCTCCATCGATCACGAAAGCTAACAATCGTTAACAGGATCATGACAGAAGCGCGGCGGCTGTCAATAGTCTAGTCGAATGGTCGTCTTTTAAGGGAACATTATCCTTAACGCCCCCGCCGGCCTTTTCTTTTCAATGGCTTGAAATGATTACCTTTAGGCTTTGACGAAACCCTTGCTCGCGATCATCAGATTTTTCGTGTAATCCTCCTTGACCGCGCCCCGCGCCAGCTCTTCCGAGCTCAATCGTTCGACGACATCGCCGCCGCGCATCACCGCGAGCCTTTCGCACATATGGGTGATGACGCCGAGGTCATGGCTGACCATGACGAAAGTGAGCTTGCGGTCGCGGCGTATCTGTTCGAGCAGGTTCAGCACCTCCGCCTGCACCGAGGCGTCGAGCGCCGATGTCGGCTCGTCGAGCAGCAGGATCGACGGTTGCACGATCAGCGCCCTGGCGATCGCCACACGCTGTCGCTGACCACCGGAAAGCTGATGCGGATAGCGGAAACGGAAACCATTGCCGAGACCGACTTCGTCGAGCGCGCGGGCAATACGCTTGTCGCTGTCGGTAACGGCGTGGATCGCAAGCGGTTCGAGCAGCAACCGATCGATCGTCTGGCGCGGATGCAGCGAGCCGTAGGGATCCTGGAAGACCATCTGCACGCGCCGATAGAAGGCCTTGCTGCGCTTCGAACCCTTCAACTCTTCGCCGTCGATGCGGACCGCGCCGCCGCTGATGGGCGCAAGTCCGGCAACGGCGCGCAGCAAGGTCGATTTGCCCGACCCGGATTCACCGACGAGGCCGAAAGATTCACCGCGCTCGACGCTGATGCTGACATCCTTCAGCGCATGAAAATCATCGTAGGCGACACTGAGATTGTCGACGTGGAGGGCTGCGCTCATGCCGCCCACTCCGGCTTGCGGTCGAGCACCGGCAGCGGATGGCGGTTCGCGCCGATTTCCGGCATGCAGTTCAGCAGTCCCCTGGTATAGGGATGCTGCGCATGTTTGAGATCGGCAGCCGCCAGCTCTTCGACGATCTTGCCGGCATACATGACGATGACCCGGTCGCAGAAGGAAGAGACCAGCCTCAGATCATGGGAAACGAAGATCAGCCCCATTCCGCGCTCAGAGACCAGCCTGTCCATGATCCGCAGCACATCGAGCTGCACCGTCACGTCGAGCGCCGAAGTCGGTTCGTCGGCAATCAGCAGTTCAGGCCCGGCAATCAGCATCATGGCGATCATGGCGCGCTGTCCCATGCCGCCCGAAACTTCGTGCGGGTGCAGGTCGAAGACGCGTTTGGGATCGCGGATCTGCACCGCTTCCAGCATGGCGAGCGCCCGTTCGCGCGCTTCCGCTTTGCTGATCTTCTCATGAGTGCGCAGCGTTTCGCAGATCTGCCGTCCGATCGTCATGACGGGGTCGAGCGAATATTTCGGATCCTGCAGGATCATGGCGATGCGCTTGCCGCGCAACCTGCGCCTTTCGCCGGCGGATGCCTTGAGGAGATCGATGCCGCTGAAATCGAGCCTGTCGGCCGTGACGATCCCGTGTTTCGGCGTCAGCCCCATGATCGCCCGGCCGGTCTGCGACTTGCCGGAGCCGGATTCGCCGACGATGCCGAGCCTTTCTCTGCCGAGCGTGAAGGAGACGCCGCGCACTGCCTCGATCAGGCCAGTGCGGGTGGGGTAACTGACCTTGAGCTTGTCGACCGTCAGAAGCGTCGTCATCGGCCGCTCTCCTTCGGATCGAGCGCATCGCGCAGGCCGTCGCCTAAGAGATTAAAACCGAGACTGACGATGAGAATGGCGATGCCGGGCATGGCCGCGACCCACCACTGATCCAGAATGAAGCGCCGGCCCGAGGCGATCATCGCGCCCCATTCCGGCAGCGGCGGCTGTGCGCCGAGACCCAGAAAGCCGAGGCCGGCCGCTGTCAGAATGATGCCGGCCATATCGAGCGTCACGCGCACGATCAGCGAGGAAATGCAGAGCGGCATGACATGGCGCACGATGATGCGGAACGGCGAGGCGCCCATCAGCTTCACCGCCGCAATGTAGTCGGAACGCCGGACCGTCAGCGTCTCGGCCCGAGCGATGCGGGCATAGGGCGGCCAGGAGGTGATGGCGATGGCGATGACCGCGTTCTGGATGCCGGGGCCGAGCGCGGCGACGAAGGCGAGCGCCAAAACCAACTTCGGAAAGGCAAGAAAGATATCGGTGATGCGCATCAGCGTCGCATCTACCCAGCCTCCGGCATAACCTGAGACCGTGCCGACGATCAGCCCGATCGGCGCGGAGATGATGGCGACGAGCACGACTACGAACAGGGTCAATCGCGATCCATAGATCAGCCGTGAATAGATGTCGCGGCCCTGATCATCCGTGCCGAGCAGGTAGCCGCTCGTTCCCGGCGGCAGCAGGCGGGCATTGCGGAGATCGCCGACGACGGGGTTGTGCGTGGCGAGGAGATCCGCGAACGCGGCGACGAGGAGCAGGGCGACGATGATCAGCAGGCCGACGACGGCAAGCCTGTTGGCCGTGAACTGCCGCCAGGTGACGTAAGCGCGGCCGAGACGGGCCTGCCTTCGCGATTGCGGCCGGTCGGAAAGCAGCCATTCGCGGCGGCTCATCGCAGGAGAGGGGCTGGCAGGAGCCGTCATCGGTTTCGCGTCCTCGGATCGAGCGTCCGGTAGAGAAGATCAGACAGAAGATTGATGCCGATGAAGATCGTCCCGATGACGATCGTGCCGCCGAGCACGGCGTTCATATCGGCGTTCTGCAGCGAATTGGTGATGTAGAGCCCGATGCCCGGCCAGGAAAATACGGTCTCGGTCAGCACCGATCCTTCGAGCAGCCCGGCATAGGAAAGCGCGATGACGGTGACGAGCGGCACGGCGGCATTGCGCAGCGCATGGCCCCAGATCACCCGTGTTTCCGAAAGACCTTTGGCACGCGCGGCGACGATATATTCCTGCGAAAGCTCGTTCAGCATGAAACTGCGCGTCATGCGGCTGATATAGGCAAGTGAAAAATAGCCGAGCAGCGACGCGGGCAGGATGATGTGGCGGAAGACGTCGTAGAATACATCCCATTGCCCCTGCCAGGCGCTGTCCAGAAGATAGAAGCCGGTGATCGGCGTGAAGGTATATTCGAAAACGATGTCGATTCGGCCGGGAAACGCCACCCAGCGCAGCTGCGCATAGAAGATGACGAGGGAGATCAGCGCCAGCCAGAAGATCGGCACCGAATAGCCGATGAGACCAATGACGCGTACCATCTGGTCGGCGATGCTGCCGCGGTGCACTGCGGCGAGAACGCCAAGCGGCACGCCGACGCAGGCGCCGATCAGCGTTCCCAACGTCGCGAGCTCGATCGTCGCCGGCATGACCCGGCGGATATCGACCATGACAGGATTGGTCGTCAGCACCGAGTTGCCGAAATCGCCGGACAGGACGCCTTTGATATAGATGTAGAACTGCTGATAGAGCGGCAGGTTGAAACCCATCTCCTGGCGCACCCGCTCGACGACATGGGTGGGAGCGCGGTCGCCGAGAATGGCGAGCACGGGATCGATCGGTACGACTCGGCCGATGAAGAAGGTCACGGCCAGCAGGCCAAGATAGGTGGTGACGGCGGCGAACAGGAACCGCCCCAAAGCCTTGGCGAAGGCGCCGGCACGGCCCTTGCGGGGCCGCGCCTCCCGTGTGGTTTCGATGGTGCTCACGCCGCTAATCCTGCCGGATTATTCCTTGGCGATCGGGCCAACGAAGTTGGTATCGAAGCTCGGACCCAGTTTGAACTCCTTCAGATTCTTCCGATAACCGGCCACCTCGGTCTGCTGGAAGATGATGACGAAGGGGCTGTTGGCAAGGAACTTCTTCTGGATATCCTCATACATTGCCGCGCGCTTGGCGTTGTCGCGTTCAAGCAGGGCCGCCTTGGTTTGCTTATCGAGTTCCGGCGCTTCCCAGGTGTTGCGCCAGGCGAGTGTCTTCACCGTGCCCGCATCCGAATTGTCAGGATTACTTGTGAAGGTATCGGCATTGGAGTTCGGATCGAAATAATCCGATCCCCAGTTACCAATATAGATGTCGTGGGTGCGAGCGCGATATTTGGTCAGCGTCTGCTTGCCGTCACCCGGAATGATTTCCAGCTTGACGCCGGCCTGCGCCAGCGTCTGCTGCATAGATTCAGCTATACCGGTCACCGGCTGCGTGTTGCGCACATCCATCGTCACCGAGAAGCCGTCCGGAAGGCCGGCCTTGGCAAGGAGTTCCTTGGCCTTGGCGACATCAAGCTTGTAGGGATTTTCATCGAGCGCGCCGAGCTGGCCCTTGGGCAGGAAGGTCTGATGAATCTCGCCGATGCCCTTGATCAAGGTTGCGCCGATCGCATCGTAGTCGACCAGATACTTGAAAGCCTCTTGGACTTCAGGCTTCTTCAGGTTCTCGTTCTTGTTGTTCAGGCTGACATAGTAGATCGTGCCTTTCGGCGCACTTGTCGTGGCGAGATCGGCATTCTTGGAAACGGCGTCGATATCGCCAGGCTCCAGATTGCGGGCGATGTCGATATCACCAGCTTCGAGCGCCAGCCGCTGGGCCGAACTTTCCTTCATATAGCGGTAGATGACGCGGTTGAGCTTGGCCTTGTCGCCGTAATAATTGTCGTTCCGCTCAAGCACGACGACTTCGTTTGCCCGCCATTCGCGCAGTTTGAAGGCGCCGGAGCCGGCATAACCGGTCTTCAGCCATTCATTGCCGAAATCATTGTCGTATTTATGCTCGGCATCCGGCGTCACCGCCTTCACATGTTCCATCACGAGCTTCTTGTCGACAACCGAGGCGACGGTCGCCGTCAGGCAGTTGAGTACGAAGCTCGGCGCATAGGCCTTGTCCACGGTGAAGACGAAGGTATTGGCGTCGGCCGCCTTGGCCTTTTCGGTGACATTGTCGCCCGTCAGGCCGAACTGGGTGAGGATGAAGGCCGGGCTTTTGTCGAGCTTGACGGCGCGTTCGAAAGACCATGCAACGTCTTCGGCGGTAATGGGGTTTCCGGAGGCGAACTTCAGGCCGGGCTTCAGTTTGAACGTATAGGTGAGGCCGTCATCCGAAACGCTCCAGCTCTCGGCAAGATCACCCTTCACCTTGGACGTGTCGGCGAGATCGAGACGGACGAGCAGGCTGTAGGTGTTGCTGGTGATCTCCGCGGTCGAAAGCTCGAAGGCTTCGCCCGGATCCATGGTGATGATGTCGTCGATGGCAAACCCTTCGACCAGCGTGTCCTTGGGCGTCTCGGCAAAGGCGGCGGGTGCCGTCATCATCAGGAGCGATATGGCGGCCCCTGCGGAAAGTAGGCGGAAATTGCGGCTGAGCTTGGCGATCATCATGGTCTGTTCCCCTGTTCTTGATTGATTACGAGGCGTTTTGTCGGTCATGTCCCATTAAAATATTGTCCGTTTTCAGTGCGTCGATAGGCGCGCCGCACTTTAGGCGTGGTCCTCCCGCCAAGCTTGCGCCAGAATACGAAGCCAATTTTCACGGGCAAGTTTCTTGAGGTCGGCCTCACCATATCCAACCTCCCGGAGAGCGGCAATCAGCTTCTGATTGCCGGCCGCGTCGCCGATTTCTTCCGGAATGGTTGCGCCGTCGAAGTCCGATCCGAGACCGACGCAATCGATGCCAATGCGGTTCACCAGATAGTCAATGTGGCGGATCATATCGGCAAGCGGTGTGTCGCTGTCCGAGCGACCGTCGGGACGCAGCATGGCGGTGGCATAGTTGATGCCGACGAGCCCGCGGCTTTCGCGGATCGCATCGAGCTGCCTATCCGTCAGATTGCGCGCCACCGGCGTCAGTGCATGCGCATTGGAATGGCTGGCGACCAGCGGCTGGTCCGTCGTCTTCGCTACGTCCCAGAAGCCCTTTTCGGTAATGTGGGCGAGGTCGATAAGGATACCGAGCCGATTGCACTCTCTCACCAGCTCGAAACCGGCCTCGGTGAGGCCGGGCGCCGTATCCGGCGACATCGGGAAAGCGAAGGGCACGCCATGTCCGAAGACGTTGTGCCGGCTCCAGACCGGGCCAAGCGATCGCAGTCCCGCTGCATAAAATAGTTCGAGAGCCGAAAGGTCGGGGCCGATAGCCTCACAGCCTTCCATATGCATGACGGCGGCAAAGATGCCCTCCTGCATGGCGCCGCGGATGTCCTTAACCGTCCGGCAGAGCCGCCAGGCGCCTGCCTGGTCGAGCCGCAAAGCGATCGCCGCCATTTCGGTGGCGATGGCAAGCGACGGCAGCGGATCGAGAGGAGCCGCCATCGGCGTGATGTAGCGGCCATCGGCATCCGGATCGGCGAAGACAAGATCGCCCGAGGGAATGTAGATGGCGCAGAGGCCGCCTGAGAGGCCTCCTTCCCTGGCGCGACGCGCATCGATATGGCCGGTCGTCGTTCCGTCGGCGAATTCCGCGATCGGGTCGCTGCCGTCTTTTGAATGTGTCCAGAGCCGGAGGAGAACGTCGTTGTGGCCGTCAAATACGAATTGCATCTGTCTTCCTGCGCTGCCCGAGCGGGCCAATAAGCGGCAGAATAGAAAAGCTGACGGAATTCGCCACCTCTTTTTTTGGGCATCGGCATCGTGGAGCATCACCAAAAGCGAAACGGGGGCCGAAGCCCCCGCAAAATCATCGGATCACATGGTCGTGCTCAGTGCTTGCGGCGCTTCTTTTGCCGGTAGACGTCGATGACGACGGCCGCGACGATGATGAACCCCTTGACGATCTCCTGATAATAGGCGTCGATCCTGAGGAAGGTGAAGCCCGAGGTCATGACGCCAAGAATGATGGTGCCGATGACGGTGCCGGTGATGCGCCCGACGCCGCCGGTGAGCGAGGTGCCGCCGATAACGGTCGCAGCGATCGCGTCCAACTCATATCCGACACCCATGCTCGCTTGCGCGGTTTCCGCGCGCGCCGCCGTGACGATGCCGGCAAGACCAGCAAGCAATCCAGCAATCACATAGACTTTGACGAGGTGCGCTTCGATGTTGATACCGGAAACGCGGGCGGCCTGGGGGTTCGCGCCGATGGCGTAGGTGAACTTTCCATAGCGGGTGTAGCGCAGCGCGATGTGGAAGATCAGTGCAACGACGAGGAAGACGACAACCGGCCACGCCTTGGTTCCAATGAAATGAAACTGCTCGGTGATACCGGAAACCGGCTGTCCTTTCGTATACCACTTGGCGACACCTCTGGCGGAAACGAACATGCCAAGTGTTGCAATGAACGGAGGGATCTTCGTATAGGCGATCAGCGCGCCGTTCGCGAGACCCGCCGCCGCTCCGATCAGCAGACCGATCATGATGGGCACGAGCGCCGGAAGATCAGTCAGCGAGGGGAAGACGGCCCGCCCCCAGGTGGAGGACTGGGCGAAACTTGTTGCGATCATCGCCGTCATGCCGACGACCGAGCCCGATGATAGATCGATGCCGCCTGTTATGATGACCTGCGTGACCCCGACGGCGATAATGCCGATGACGGAGACCTGCAGGATCATGATTGTCAGGCGCTGCGAATTCATCAGGAAGCTTTGGCCGATGAACATCCAGCCGAGCGCTTCATAGATGAGCGCGATGCCGACAAGCACCAGGAAGATGCTGAGTTCCGGCGGCATACGCCGCCGTCTCTGCCGGGTTGCGAGCGGGGCCGTACCCTCTGCTGCCTTGGTACTCATATCAAACCTCCCTTAGGCGATCCCAAGCTGCGCCTTACCGCGCAGCCAGTTCCATCACCTTGATCTGCGTTGCTTCATCGCGGTTGAGGAAACCGGTCACCAGGCCCTCATGCATGACCATGATGCGGTCGCTCATGCCCAGAACCTCGGGCATTTCGGATGAGATCATGATAACCGCCACGCCGTTTCGCGCCATTTCCGTGACCAGCCGATGGATTTCCGCCTTGGCGCCGACATCGATGCCGCGCGTCGGTTCATCGAGGATCAGGATCTTCGGATGGGTGAGCAGCCAGCGCCCGATCAGTACTTTCTGCTGATTGCCGCCCGAAAGGTTTTCCACCCGCTCGTAGAGATTGGGGGTTTTCACGCGCAGCCTCTTTGCCATGTCTTCGCAGGTGGCCTCGATTGCGCCCTGCTGCACGAAACCACCCTTGACGAATTTGTCCTGCAGGACGGCGATCTGCATGTTTTCCAGGATATCCAGGATCAACAGGCAGCCGGTGTCTTTGCGATCCTCCGTCAGGAATGCCATCTGGTGACGGATCGCCTCGGTCGGCGAGGAAATCGTCACCGGCTTGCCGAACAGTTCGATCGTGCCGGAGCTTGCCGGCGTCACGCCGAACAGCGTTTCGGCGACATTCGACCGTCCGGAGCCGACGAGGCCGGCCACACCTAGAATCTCGCCGGCCCTGACCTCGAAGGAAACATTGCGGAAGACGCCTTTGAGACAGAGGTCCTTGACGGAGAGCACGACCTCGCCGATCGGTACCTGTTCCTTCGGAAACATCTGAGTGATTTCGCGCCCGACCATCATGCGGATGATGTCGTCGCGGGTGACGTCGGTCGAGGCGTGCGTGCCGATATATCGGCCATCGCGGAAGACGGAAAACTCATCGGCGATCTCGAACAGTTCGTTCATCTTATGGGTGATGTAGACGATGCCGATTCCCTCAGACCTGAGGTCGCGGATAATGCGGAAAAGATGCTCGACCTCGCGCTCCGTCAGGGCCGAAGTGGGTTCGTCCATGATGAGGACATCGGAATTATACGACACCGCCTTGGCGATCTCGACCATCTGCCGGTTGGCGACCGAGAGGTGCCGGACTTCGATATCGGGATCGATATCAATATTGAGCCGGGCAAACAGCTCCTCGGTCATGTTATGCATCACGCCATGGTCAATGAAACCGAAGCGGTTCTTCGGTTCGCGGCGGATCCAGATATTTTCGGCAACGGTCATGAACGGCATCAGGTTCAGCTCCTGATGGATCATGGCGATACCGTTCTCCAGCGCATCGAGCGGAGATTTCAGCTGGATCTCGACCCCTTTGAGGCGAATATCGCCTTTATCGGGCGTATAGATGCCGGCGAGGATCTTCATCAATGTCGATTTGCCGGCGCCGTTTTCACCCATCAGCGCATGCACGGAGGCGCGCTTCAGCCGAAACTGCACGTCATCGAGTGCGACGACGCCGGGAAACTCCTTGCGAACGCCCTCGGCGCTCAAGAGAAACTCCGCATTCGGAACGGCGCCGCTTGCACGCACGGCTGCCATGGTTGTCGGGCTGACGGCCATATCATCTCCTCCGGATACGGACAGGCGGAAAGGATGCGGGCAGAGCCCGCATCCTGCTTGGCACTTACCTCAGTTCTTGGTGACGAAGTCCTTGACGTTTTCAGGCGTGACGAGCTGGAAGGGGATGTAGACCTTCTTCTCGGTCTTTTCGCCCTTGGCAAGCTTGAGCGCCGTATCGAGTGCGCCCTTGCCCTGGCCGGCAGCGTCCTGGAACACGGTGACGTCGAGGTCGCCCGCCTGCATGGCGGCAAGCGCGTCCTGGGTGGCGTCGACACCGCCGATGACGATCTTGCTCAGGTCCTTGCCGGCTGCCTTCAGCGCCTGGATGGCGCCGATCGCCATTTCGTCGTTGTTGGAGATCACAGCGTCGAACTCGATGCCGCTGGAGAGCCAGTTGGTCATCAGGTCGGCGCCCTGGGTACGATCCCAGTTGGCCGTCTGCTCTTCGACGATCTCAAGGCCCTTGCATTCATCCGTCTTGATGACGTCATGGACGTCCTGGGTGCGCATGCGGGCAGCCTGGTTGGAAAGCTCGCCCATGATGACGACGGCCTTGCCCTTGCCACCAAGAATGCGGCAGATTTCCTTGGTTTCCAGCGTGCCGGATTCCTGCTCGTTGGAAGCGACGAAGGCCTGCTTTTCCGGAAGCGTGTCGACGTTGACCGGCTGGCGGTTCACGTAAACCAGCGGAATGCCGGCATCGGCGGCAAGCTTCGACATTGCCGTCGTCGCATCGGTATCGACAGGGTTGACGATGATTGCATCGACCTTGGAGGCGATGAAATTCTGGATCTGGCTCTGCTGCTTGGAAACGTCGTTCTGTGCGTCTTCGACCTGCAGCGTGACGCCGGAAAGCGTCTTTGCATAATCGGTCATGCCGTTGCGCAGAACGGTCAGGAAGTTGTCGTCGAACTTGGCCATCGACACGCCAACCGTTTCCGCGTGGGCGGCCGTCGACATGACGAGCGCCATCGCAGTGCCCAGGATAAACTTTTTCATTTTTACTTCCTCCACAAAGCGGTGCCCGGCTGCACCCTCCTCACGCCGGAGCTCCAGGCATCTGCCCTGAAGCCGCAATTTGCTGCGCCGCCTCTCCCGCGGCGTTCCGAAAACGGAACAAACAAACCGTAAAATTTGTTCTGCGGAATATTCATTCCATTTTCTGGGAGCGACGTCAAGCCTCTCTTTAGCGGCACTCGGGATATTGATGGGGCAATGCATGGGAATTGCGGGTGGCACAGGCGTTCGGCGACATTGCGCACGAAGTGGGCAGCCTCCATCTATGGAAAGGTCGAAGACAGGCCCCGCCGCAGGCCCTTCGACATCGCCGCGGCCGCTCATTTTGAAAATCCTGGAGACAGACTGATGTCCATTTCGATCTATCGCCTTACCGTTCCGATGTTCCAGCGCGGCCTCGCCAGCCTGAAGACCTATCTCGATAAGGCTGAAGCCTATGCGAAGGAAAAGAATATCGATCCGGTGATACTCGTCTCCGCGCGGCTTGCACCCGACATGCTGTCGCTGGCCGGCCAATATCAGCGGGCCAGCGACAGCGCCAAGTTCACGCTCGCTCGCCTGACCGCAACCGACGCGCCAAAGTTCGACGATAACGAGACGACGATCGAGCATTTGCGCGAGCGCCTGGCAAAGACAGAAGCCTATCTCGCCGGCTTCTCGGCGCAAGCCCTGGAGGGCGCGGAAAGCCGCCAGATCACTCTGCCGGGCAAAAGCGGCATCGTGCTGCCGGGTGACGAATATGTCACCACCTTCGCCCTACCGAACTTCTACTTTCACGTCGCCACCGCCCACGCCATCCTGCGCAACCAGGGCGCACCGATCGGCAAGCGCGACTATCTGGGCTGATTCAAGGCAATTCCGGCAAAGCGCACAGCGGGTCTTGCTGGACATAAAAATAAAGCGAGCGTTGCCTCCATTCGAAGAAGACGGAAACGCTCTACCGGGGTCGGTGCGTCACCGGCCCCTTTTCCGTCAGCTCGGTATAGGCAAGCGTCTGGTCGAGATGCCGCGCTCTCAGCGAGAGCAACTTCTCGGCATATTCAAGCCGGATCGCCGCATAGGCCGGATCAGTCGCGACGTCGTCGAGCTCCATCGGATCATTGCTGAGGTTGAAGAGCAGCGGCGGCAGTGCGGTGAAATGCACATATTTGAACCGATCGTCGCGGATCACGGCGAGGTTGCATTGGTTCGGCCCCCCGAAATGCCGCTCCGCCTCGCCCTTGGCGATGTCGCGGAAATCGAATTCCCAGAATATCGCGTCGCGCCAGCCTTCGGCGACCTCGCCCGTGATGAACGGCATCAGCGACCGACCGTCGAGCCCGTTCTTTGGCTCGATGCCGAGCCTTGCGCATAGGGTGGGAAAAATATCCGCAGCGCTGGTGAAATCGTCAACGATCCTGCCGGCCGCAGCGGTTGCGGGATCGCGGATGATCAACGGGATATGGTAGCTGCCATCGAAGAAGCCACCCTTGCCGAGCGTCCAGTGATCTCCCGCCATCTCGGCGTGGTCCGAGGTGAAGACGACGAGCGTATTCTCCCAAGCGCCCGCATCCTTCAGCGCCTGCCAGATCCGGCCGAGCTGGGCATCGACCTCTGAGATCATCCCGTAATAAATCGCCCGGATCGCCGCGAAGTCCTCGCTGCTCCAGGCGCTGAGCGGCCCTTGCGCCCCGTGAATGAAGCTGCCCTTGTCGGTGAGCGGCATGGCATGGGCGAGATAGGGATGAGCTTCCTGTTCCGCTTCGCGGTTTTCCGCACGCGCAAAGGCCGGCCCGTCATCCGGCTTGTACATCCGGTTGAACGGCGCCGGCACTGAGAATGGCGGGTGCGGACGCAAGAAGGAGACATGCGCAAACCACGGCCGGTCCTGTTCGCCCATCCAGCGAATGAACTCGCCGGCCAGGAAGGCGGTCTGGGTCTCATCGCTGGAATAGGCTGGTGCAGCATCGGAAATTTCGCCGGCTCGCGCACCGACGGGGATGTGGATGTCGCGGCTGACGGCATTTGCATGGCTACGTGACCTGAGCCATGAGAGCCATTGCCGCTCATGCTCGGGCAGGAGTTGGCGAGCGGTAAAACCCGGCAACACGCCTTCGTAGGTGGTCAGATGCGGGTCAGCCGCATCCATGCCGCGCGGATCGGGCGCCGTGTCGGTATAGCCGAACAGCGTTGGGTCGTATCCCGCCCGCCGGGCAGCTAGAGCCAGATTGTCGAAGCGAGCGTCGAGCGGCGAACCATTGCGGCAGACGCGGTGGTTCATCTGATAAAGGCCGGTATAAAGCGTGGCCCGGGCCGGAGAGCAGGGGGCGGCCCCGGCATAATGCTGCCGGAAGAGCGTGCCTTCGCGCGCCAGTGCATCGATGTGAGGTGTTTTCACACAAGTATGACCGACCGCCGACAGGCAGTCGCCACGCCATTGGTCCGCGGTGATCAGCAGAATATTGGGCCGGCGGAGCTTTTCAAGGCTTTTTGGCTCAATGCTGCTTGGCTCAATGCTGGTTGGATTTTGCATGCCAATTCCAGGCGGAGCGGATGATCTCGGACAGATCATATTGCGGCACCCAGCCGAGCACGTCGCGCGCCTTGTCGTTGTTGGCGACCAGCGTATGCGAATCCCCTTCGCGCCGGCCGATATATTCGACAGGGAAGGGTCGGTTCGACACGTCCTCGATCGCGCCCAGCAATTCCCTGACCGTCGTACCCGTGCCGGTGCCGAGGTTGAGCGCGACGGAATCGCCGCCCTTCAGCAGATATTCGACGGCGCGCACATGCGCGTCGGCAAGATCGAGCACATGGATGTAGTCGCGCACGCAGGTGCCGTCGCGCGTCTCGTAGTCGCTACCGAACACCTTGAAGCCCTGGCGACGGCCGAGTGCGGCGTCGATCGCCAAGGGAATCGCATGCGTTTCCGGCTGGTGCCACTCGCCGATCCGACCTTCGAAATCAGCACCGGCCGCATTGAAATAACGCAGCACCACCGAGCGCAGGCCCTTATACTGGTCGTAATCGGCAAGCGCCTGTTCGACGATATATTTCGTCCGCCCATACGGGTTGATCGGCACCTGCCGGTGCGTCTCGTCGAGCGGTACGCTCTGTGGGAGGCCATAGGTGGCGCAGGTGGAGGAGAAAACGAAGGCGTTGACGCCAGCCGCCTGCGCCGCCGAAAGCAGCGTCAAAGTGCCGATCACATTATTTTCATAGAATGAAACCGGATCCTTGACCGATTCGCCGACCTCGATCAGCGCCGCGAAGTGCAGGATTGCGGCCGGCTTGTGCTTGGCCAGCACCTCGTCCAGCCGGGCACGATCGCGAATGTCGCCCTCTTCCGCCGGCCCCCATTTGACGAACTCGCGATGGCCGTTCGAAAAATTATCGAAGACGACAGGCCTATAGCCCTTGTTCGCCAGGTCGAGGCACGTATGCGAGCCGATATAACCGGCGCCGCCGACCACAAGAATCGTTTCACCTGCCATGCACCACCCTTAATTATCAGTGAGAGATGGAAGAAACCTAGACGAGATACACGTCAATAAAAAGAAGGAACTTCGATCGGCGCGAGCGGACAATACGTCAAATGCCGAAACCGGCGGTTTTGCGATTTGGCCGAAACGGGGAAGTCGATCAATTATTCGCGTGATTTGCATGACCGCTCGATTTAAGCGGCTTGTACCATCGGGCGATGCTCAACGATCCGCGACAGACAGCAAGGAGAACGGGAATGAGGAAGGCATTGATCGTCTGGGGCGGCTGGCAGGGCCATGAGCCGGAACAATGCGCCCATATCGTCGCCGATCTCCTGCGCGAGGACGACTTCGCCGTGGAGGTGACCGGCGATCTCGGCATATTCGGATCTCCGATCCTGGCCAAGGCGGATTTGCTGGTGCCCATCATCACCGGCGGAACGCTGGAAAAGCCCCATGCTAGCGCCCTGGTCGAGGCTGTACGCGGAGGTCTCGGACTAGCCGGCCATCACGGCGCACTCGCCACCTCCTTCAAGGAAAGCGCGCCTTTCCGCTACGTCTCCGGCGTCACCTGGGTCGCCCATCCCGGCAACATCATCGATTTCCGTGTCGCCGTCACCCGCCAGGACGATCCCGTCATGGAGGGCATTCCCGATTTCGACTACCGTTCGGAGCAATATTATCTGCATTATGATCCGACGGTCGAAATCCTTGCGACCACCACTTTCACCGGCGCCTACGATCCGGCGGCGCGCAATGTGGTGATGCCCGTCGTCTTCAAACGCCATTTCGGCGCCGGCCGCATCTTCTATTCCGCACTCGGCCATGTCGCCGCCGAGTTCGACCATCCCTTTATGCCACTGATCCTGCGGCGCGGCCTCGGCTGGGCCGCCCGCCAGTAGTATCAGGATGACACATTGCTGCATCCGGGCGGAATGAGTGCTTCAATTCGACTGGAAAAGGTTTTAACGCGCCGCTTTCAGCTGAAGGCCGTTCTCGACGGCGGGGACCGCCCGTCATAGACCCGCATCAGCCGTCCGGCCGCCTTCAGCTTCTCGATAAGGTCATTTCCGTCGGGCGAGGCTTTGGTCAATTCCAGTTGCTCGAATTCCTTGAGCGCCTGCATCCAGTGGCTTTCCCCGCGCCCCTCCGGCCGACCTTCCGATTCCCACAGCGAATAAGCGCGCTGGCTGACCCAGGCGTCCCGATTGTGACTCATAACAAACCCCAGCCGAAAAATTTGGAAGCAAATTTCGATAGCCGACAAGGTGCCAGAGTTGGCTTTAGGAGTGGTTACGAGGCAACGTTAGTTTTTAGATAATGCGAAGAGATGCGGATACTTAGGCCCTGATAAAGTAATAGGAACCGGCGGCAGAATTGCCGCACGTATCGTGCTGCGGCCCTTGCCAATACGGCAAAGGCCGGAGCACTGGAGGCAATCAACGGCGTTCCCGTTTGCGACGCCAGGGTGCGTCCTTCTGCCAGTCGCCGGCCATGATGCTTCCATACGGAACGACCTCGTCGACTACCTCGGCCAGACCGTAGTGCTCGATCTGCGCACGCACATTGGCGGCGGACTTGTAGGCGCTCGGCAGTTCCGAGACGTCGGCAAAGCCCGAGAAGAAGCGAACGTCCAGACCCGCCGTCTCCTTTTCCATGATCGCCGCCATGTTGTTCGGGCTCAAGCCGCGGGCATCCGCGCCATATTCTTCCGCCAGGCGCCTGATATGGGCGCTGCGCGAAAAATTTCGGCCGGCGCCGTGTGGCGAGAAGCCGAGGCCATGGGCGGCGTTGGAGCCGCGGACGATCAGGATCGGTTCCGCCATGTTCAGCGGAATGATCGTCAGATCGGTGGCATCCTCAGCCCATTTGTCGAAGGCCGGTGTCGCTCCCTTGCCGTGATAGAAGAGGCCGTCCGATTTCCGGAAAACGAAATTGTGCTCGTTCCAGAAACGATCGGCCACCTTCGCCGAGAGTGCCTCTGCCGCCATGTCATGCACGACATAATGGTTTTCCCTCGTCCACTGCCGGATGGCCTGCAGAGCCGACCAGTAGAGGTCGCCCTCTTCGGTGTCGGCGGGAATCCATGCATTGTCCCGCAGGGTTTCCGGCGAGATCTGCTCGCGAAAGCGGTTCGCGGCCTTCATGCCCTTGTCGTAGAGCCGGGCACCCGGTGCACGCGACCCGTGATGGGTGACGAGCGCGGTCTCGCCGGTCGATTTCATCGTTCCGACAAAAGCGAAATGATTGCCGTCGCCCTGCGTGCCGAAATGTTCGATGCCGGCACTGAGCGCCCCGTCGCGCAGAAACGGGTTCTGCTGGAAGGCCGACAGCGTCGCTTCGGAAGGCTTGATCTGCGCACCGCGCGGACGGCCACCAGGCCCGAAATGCGTTACCGCATGCACGGCGTCGAGAAGCGATTTCGGATCGACATCCGGAAAGATCGAGATTGCCATGGAGCAGCAGATGTCAGCCGAGTGCATGCCCGGATGGATCGCCTCGGATGCCACGACACCGCCAACCGGAATGGTGCCGACCGGCCCGGCCGGGCAGGCGTCCGGCATGATCGCCGCAGCCCGGACGACCGGCGTGCACACCAGCGCCCGCATCGTAGCATTGACCTTTTCGACATTGTCCTGCTCGAAGGCGTTCTCCGCGCGGATATTGGAATAGATCTCGATATCGTTATCCGATCTCAGGGCGAGCGTCGGCCCCGGCTGAAAAGCCCTTGCTGCTTCAAGCGCCTCCGCGGCCGAACCGCCCTGGCTCAAAACCCTGTTGGCAGCATCGAGAGCCGGACGAAACCACTTGCCCTGGCTCATGCCTGCGTCGATCAGATCCTGTCCGCTCATTATCTCGGTCATCTTCTTTTCTGCGTCTGCAGTCCTTCTTCTTGGTTACGTTTCATGCTCGCCTGGGCGACGATTTTCCCGGACGCCAGGCATTTTTGCAGCGGCGACAAAGGTGGACGAAACCGAGTGGCCCCGCTCGTGCCAGAGAGCGCCGCTGGGACAGGAGTCGAACCTGTCAGGCCACCTCGATACGGAGGCTGTAGTTTCGTCCGGCATTCGCCGCTGCAATTCTCGTCATGGCGACAAGTCCTGAGGAAACATCTTGCGCATCCTTCTCCCTTTCGGGATTCGGGCGACAAGGCGGGCCTTGAACCCGCGCCCGGGGTTACCGTTGTAGTTTCCCCGGCATTCGCCATGTCTTTTTAGATGTCTTTCGATTGGTCCGTGACGACGAGATGTGGTGGAACACCCGCTCTATCCGCTGAGCTACGGGTCCTTGTTTTCTGGGGGACCCGACGGGATTCGAACCCGCGACCTGGAGAGTGACAGTCTGTAGTTCCATCCGGCATTCGTCACGGTGCCTCGCGCCGTTCACTGGCGGCGCGAAGCAATTTCAAAGATCGGTCGCCTCGATCCGGCGAAGCCATTCGCCCGGACCGGACTTGCCGGCTGCGAAGCTGGTGATGGCTCCGTAGACGGCATCCGAGAAGCCGCCGATATTCAGCACGTCCTCTCCCGTTGCCGGCGTCTGGACGTAGGGCTGGATGTCGAGGCAGACCAGCTTCGCCGCCGGGTTCAGCCTCTTGATCCGCGCCCATTCAGCCATCATCCCGGTCGCCTGGCCGTGCCCCCGCGCATCCATCCAGGACTGGTTGTCTGAGACGAAGAGCACGAGGTCGACCGCCGCCTTCTCCTTTGCCAGCAGCCGCAGCGGCGCGGAGCAGTTCGTTCCGCCACCGCCGACTGCCGCGAGCTTCGCCGCATTGGTCATCACGCTGTCACGCCCGTTCAGCTGGACGTTCACGACGTCCTGTTCGAACGGGATGATACGCGTCTGCCGGTTACGCCGCAGGAACGACGCAGCCACGAGTGCTGCGACATCGATGCAGCGGACGGTTGATGTCGCGCCCTTTCGGTAGCCGGTGACGGGGGACGACATGGAGCCGGAGACATCCGGGCAGACCACGACCTTCCCGCCGATCGTCGGCACGCTGGAGACTGCCACCTCCATCGCATCCTGCAGAGCATCCGCAACGACAGCCGGAACCGTCCGGTTCGCCATATGCCACGCCACCATCAACTGATAGGGGAAGACACGCGCCTTGCGCACCGCTTCCGGATCGGCGATCCGCGCAGCAAGCCGTGCGGCCATGCCATTCACCTCGAACACGCCGTTTCGGGCAAAGGTGTTGAGGTTCTGGCGCACCATCTGCCACGAGCCCTTCAAGGCGATTTCCGACCACTGCTCCTTGCTCAGACCAAGCGAGGTCAACATCTGGAACGGCACGGGCGGCAGCGGCAAGCTGCTATCGCGCTTGAACGCTTCGAACGTCTTTACCTCCACCGGCGATGCGGCGAAATCATACGGCTTGCCGACTGCCCAGGCGTAGAGCGCCTGACGCTCCGCGTCTCGCGGCTTCGGATGTACCATCCGGATCACATCCGGCAGCGACGGATCATTGCCGACCATCGCATGCAGAAACTGTTCCGTCGTCACCCGGTCGAACCAGGCCTGCACCATCTTCTTCGGCCGCGATCCGAGCGATTTCCGGCCGGTCACACCCGACCGCATGACCTGCACGAAGCCGCGCAACATCTTGCCGCTCTTCACGACACGCGGAAACGCCCGCGCAAAGGCATCGCTTTCGAGGCCCGAAAGCATCGCCAGCAGCATGACCGGCATGTCCTTCATATGGCCCTTCTCCGCCGCGTAGACCGCGAGCTTTGCCAGGAATTCCGGCTCGACCTCCGCACCTAGGCGCATCACGGCATCGAGCTGTTCCCCGGCATCCGCATAGAACGTGTCGCCGAATGTTCCGGTGACGGCATATTGCGCCAGGGCTTCACGCGGCGAGAGAGCATAGGCTGCTGCGCCTTCGTGGTTGGTCGTCGTCGTGCCGGCAAGCAGCTTTCCGAAATAGGATTTGAAGATTGCCTTGTTCACCATGGCAGCACCTCTTTGATTTGGTTCTGCCCAATACAATTCAAGTGGCGTGCCAGTTTCTAAAGTCCGCGACAAGTTTCCGCGAAATAGATCATAAACTTTTGATTATAATGATAAAAACTTATAAGACAATTTCTGCCTTGCAAATTGCCAAGTTCGAGAAAGGGGAATAGTCTATCTGATGATATAGGATTTTATAATTTTGGATAAATGATGAAGCGCCGAGTCGCCATCAGCATGCTTGGAACGACTCTCGACGTGGGCCGGCGTGAAGACCGATGGACGCGCTGGCGGCCGAACGTCGGCCTTTGCCAACAGGCCGGTCTTTTTATCGATCGGCTGGAATTGATCCACGACAACCATTCCGACTGGCTGGCCAAAACTGTGATCAGGGATATCGAGACGATTTCGCCCGCGACGGAGGTTCGCCAGCGCATCATCAATCTGCGGGACCCCTGGGACTTTTCCGAAGTCTATACGAGCCTCAGGGATTTTGCCCGGGACTACAGTTTCGATCCCGAGGCTGAAGACTATTTCGTCAACATCACCACCGGCACCCATGTCGCCCAGATCTGCTGGTTCCTCCTGACCGAAGCGCGCATCATCCCCGGCAGGTTGCTGCAGCTCTCTCCGCCGCGCGAGCGCGAGCCGGGACAGGATTTCGCGGGAACCCATCGCATCATCGATCTTGATCTCTCGCGCTATGACGAAATCGCCAAGCGCTTCGCATCCGAACAGGCCGATGCCGCCTCATTTCTGAAATCCGGTATTTCGACGCGAAACCCCGCCTTCAACCGCATGATCGACGAGATCGAGCGCGTTGTGATCCGTTCTACCGCTCCCGTCTTGCTGACCGGCCCGACCGGCGCGGGAAAATCCCAGCTTGCCAAGCGCATCTACGAACTCAAGAGGGTCGAGCGAAAAGTCAGCGGTCCGTTCGTTGAGGTCAACTGCGCAACGCTCCGCGGCGATCACGCCATGTCGGCGCTTTTCGGCCATGTCAAAGGCGCCTTTACCGGCGCGGCAGGCGAACGGCCCGGCCTGCTGAAGTCGGCGGACAAGGGTGTGCTCTTTCTCGATGAGATCGGCGAACTCGGCCTGGATGAACAGGCCATGTGCCTGCGGGCGATCGAGGAGAAGCGCTTCCTGCCGGTCGGCGCGGACCGCGAAGTTTCCGCCGACTTCCAGCTTCTGGCGGGTACCAATCGCGATCTCGGTGAAGCCGTCCACCACGGTCAATTCCGCGAAGATCTCTTTGCCCGGCTCAATCTATGGACTTTCCAGCTGCCGGCGTTGCGCGAGCGCAAGGAAGATATCGAGCCCAATCTCGATTTCGAGCTTCGACGGTTCCTTGAACGTGAAGGGCAGAACGTGACGTTCAACAAAGAGGCGCGAAGCCGCTATCTCGCATTTGCAACCGGCTCGGAAGCTGTCTGGAGCGCGAACTTCCGAGACTTGTCCGCTTCCGTCACGCGCATGGCAACGCTCGCGCCTCAAGGCCGAATCACTGTCGAGGTAGTCGATGACGAGATCCGACGCCTGAAGGCAGCCTGGCGCGGCTCCTCGGGACGCCGGTCATCCGACGACATCCTCATCGATCTGCTCGGCGAGGACGCCGTTAACAGCCTCGATCCTTTCGACGCCGTTCAACTCGCCGCCGTTCTTCACACCTGCCAGGAGCATGTCAGCGCCAGTGCCGCGGGCCGGGCACTGTTTGCAAACTCGCGGCTGGAAAAGAAGAGCAGCAACGACGGCGATCGGCTTGCCAAATATCTCGCGCGCTTTGATCTGAAATTCGAAGACGTAAGAAAATCCCGCTAGGCGGTGTCTCCTCATCAGACCTGGCCCTTGCGAACCATCGCCAACCGGTCGCTGGCAGGCTGCCGCTTGAGTCCGTTCCGTACCTGTGTCTTCGGGATGTGCAAGAG